>JBAQGR010000850.1:0-21365 GCA_049287895.1 Desulfatitalea sp. | reverse complement strand
GTCCCGGACTGACGTGTGATGTGGGACTGCGGGCTATTGGAGGTTCTGCCAAAGAGCAGCATCATTCCGGTGACGTTGGTGTTGTTGGGTTTACACTTGGTGTTGGATATCTTTTTCCCCGGGATGTCGTGCCGATTCCGCTGGAAATTTTTAGTAACGTGACATGGGCACCAAATCCATTGGCTTTCATCGATACAGAAAAATTTGTTGAATTCAACTTGGGTGCCGGTATTCGAATTATCAAGAACGCTTCTGTTATCGCTACTTATAGCAATTACCATGTCGAGATGAACTCCGGGCCAGGGGAATGGACCATGAACGATGACGCATTTCGAGTAGGTTTGGTTTTGCGGTTCTAGGCGTTATACTTTTGCATCCTCAACCGTCGGCGGGCAACTGCTCGCCGACGGTTAAAAGAGTCCCAAAAACTCTCATTGCTACATTTTCGAATTCGTACCCAAGTGGGGTGCCATTGTTGAAACAGATTTTATAGTAAGGATCCGCTGATTCTCCGGGCAAAAAATCATTGCCAAACCAAACATTGGAGGCTGCGGCTGTGGCCACCTCCAAAGAGCGCCCTTTGATCAAGCGTGCATGGGCATACTCGAAGCTTGTTCGGCAAAAAAAACGTAGTGGCTTTTGCATCCCCTGCCAATAGAGCGTCAAGTAATCACGTAAAATAGATTCGGATTCTTCCACCGGGCCAAAGCGCCAGATAGCGTTCTTGCAAACTAATATGGTGGTTTTGGGTAGGTCCCCAAGGGGCGCTAACAAGATGCCGAGATGGCCAATAAACGCATTGAGCAGATCCTTGGGGCGGACATTGGCCAGAAGGCAAACGATGCGTGCCTGGGGATAGAGTGCGTCGATGGAACCGCCGATGGAAAAAGGAGGCATCTCCACTTCAATAGGTGCATTGCGGGGTTCATCATGTGGTATCAAAGCAATCATTGTGCGCAAATACTCTTCTACCTCGTCATTCAACCTCTTATAAAAAACTTTTCCAACCGTACCATGGGGTAGCATACCTGAGGCTCTTATCGCGTGGTAGCTATGCTCTGAAGTTTTTCCTGCTAACAGAGCAGAGAGTATTTTCTGGTTGATCCGATAGCGCTCCAGAGCTTCGAGCATAAAGCTTTCACGATCCTCTATCGGGTCAGCTGCAGTGCGCAGATAAACACCTGAGCGCTGCTCCATTAGATAGCGAGTGGGATGGGCAAAAAATGCGGCCAGCCGACCCCATTCGCAACGTCGCCAATGCGCTTCGGGTGGTGCAAGCGACTCCTTGAAAAACAGACGTTTTTCCCCCTCTGATGCCAACTGCCGGGCAGCCTCTTTGTTTTCTTTGGAATAGCTGAACAAATGTGGCTGGCTATTGTTGAAATAGGCAGGAGCGAAACCGTGCAGTGAGTGGATGGTGACGAGTGCGCCGGAAGCAATACCGAATCCCTCCATGGCATACTCCACAAGCTCATCCACAACGACGGCCGGCGGGATGGGGGTATTGTCTTGGATGTCCTGTCCGACATAACTGATATAGAGCGTTTTTCGGGCTGAAATGAGTGTTTCTAAAAACAGGTAACGATCGTCAAGACGCCTGGAACGATCTCCTGGGCGCGGATCAGTGGCAATCAGGTTAAATCCTGGCTCACGTTGTTCCCGGGGATAGGCATCATGGTTCATTCCCAACAGACAAATCACCTGGGCCGGGATGCTGCGCATGGGGAGCATGGCGCAGAAGGTGATCCCACCGGACATGAAACCTGCATCGTGGGTGACGCGACGCAAGCTATGCTTGACGAGTGCCCGTACTACCTCAATAGCAAAGGGCGTGGCCTCCATGGTCGCCCGGCCGATCTCTTTGAGCCGGTCGATCACTGCCCGAAGTGCTTGAAGCGTCTGTTCCGTTTGATCATTCGATAGAAAAAAACGATCGATCAATCGGATCAGACGACCGTGCCAGCCCTCCAGGGAGTCGTTGACCTCCATTTCATTTAGGCTTTCATGGACGGCTTCTGCAAATGCAACCAATTTTCCAACGAGGTGCCCCTCCCCTGACCCTATCCCCTCATATGGCAATATCCCCGAGAACAAACGGTCCTGCTCGGGGGCCAATGCGTAGCCCATGACCAGGCGGTCCAATCCTGTTCGCCAGGTATTTTCGCGATAACCGGGCAAACCAAGCCGGCGCCGATCCTCACCATCCCATCCCCAGCGAATACACACCGACTGTATCCAGCGCTCAACAATGGGCAATTCGGCGCTGGTGAAGCCAAAGCGTTGGTGTACCGCCGGGTTTTCGAGCAGTGCCATCACATGCGAAACCTCAAACCGCCCACCCACCAAATCCAAAAACTGTACAAAAACCTGCGCCACGGGGCTTTCCTGCAATATGCTTTGGTCGGCCACAGAAAAAGGGATTCGGGTGTGTTCGTTTTGCGCGGCGCCGAAGACAGCATGGATGTAAGGTGCATAGAGATTTATATTCGGCGCCATTACCAGGATGTCGCGTGGCTGAAGCTCCCTGTCATTTGCCAGCATATCGAGCAGCTGATCGTATAGAATTTCTACTTCTCGCATCGGACTGTGGCAACTGTGGATGCGCAGGCTCCCGTCAGCCCTTATTGGCGATTGTGATGTGGTTCGTTCTGCTTGCGGCCGGTCGACGAGATCGAGAATATCCTGTTGAATGGATCCTAAAAGTGTGTTGCGCGGCTGATCCTGGAATGCTTCGCTCACCTGGGCATCACTTTGAAAAACGCGGTTGAAGAATTGCTGCCCCAGGAGTCCTAACGAAGACAGCAGTCGATTGCCGCGTTCCATGTGTAACTGCTCGGCAGCGTCGCGTTGTTCTTTCCCAGCGCGCTGACGGATCATTTGATGATCCGACACAATATCGAACCAAAAGTGGCGACACGGGTTCAATATAAAAAAATAGACCGGAATTCGATGCGCCAGAGCCTCTATGGCCTGCAAGTGATACGGCGGTAGATGGGAAATGCCAAACAGTGCAATACGAGCAGGAAGGCGATCCATGGGGATTTCAGAAGCTGTGTTTATTAACTGATCTATCAGCTCCATATGAAGGGCTGGCCGGTGGAGAGCCTGAATGTCCGCAACAAGCCGGCACCATAAAACGGCTTGCCATGCGAACCCTGCCGGCAGGGAAGCAGCCTTTGGGCCGGCCTCCCATGATAGAAGCATGTCGGGCCTGAAAACCGCATATTGGTCGAACATATCGGCCAGTTTGCTCGATAGTTGAAATTGCTTCAGGGGCGAAGGATGGTCGGATAGATAGATCCGTAGCGGCTCAAATTCTGAAAGGCCCAACAGGCTCGGCAATAAGCTGAAAATGCGAAATGTCAGCGCGTTTGGATCATAGGGGTTGGCATCTGGGATTGGTCGGACAATGTGGCCATACAGGCGGTCTAAGAAGGCATTGGGAAAAGGAAAATCAACGTTGGCGCAGACGCCATTGATTCGTGCGATTGTCGTGGAAACCCACCGCTGCATGCCCTTGCTCTGGACTATTACCAACTCGGTATGCAGCGGATGGGGTGCTCTGCCCTCCGGAGTGCTCCGAAGCAGTTCAGCCAGCCCTTGGGATAGTACTTCCATCTGGTTGCTAGTGATGATGTGAAAATTGAGCGGCATTGGGCATGGTCAGTATTGTCAGAGGGGTTCCAGTTAAGCCAGTTCGATCACCTTTTTGACCAACTTTTCAATGCCTATGGCCACATGCCGGATACTGGGTCCTAACATATACGCCGGTGTAGTGACGATTTTGCGTTTGGTATCCACGTGAATTGCATCCACTTTACAGGCAACATGCTTGGCACCCATGGTTTCGATGGCCGCTGCCGTGCCAACATCGGAACCAATGGTAACTTCGGGATGGTGTGCGGCCAATGCCTTGGCTACTGTCGCCGGCGCGATGCACAGTGCGCCGATGGGCTTGCGGGCAGCGATCATTTCGTCCAGGATGCGCTGCACCTGAGGGTGCACTTGGGCTTCAGGTCCTTTCACGGCGAAATTGCTCAAGTTTTTAGCCGCACCAAAGCCTCCGGGAATGATAAGTCCATCGAGCTGTTGGGCCGATACCGCTTCCAAATCCACGATATCTCCGCGGGCGATGCGTGCCGATTCCACAAAAACATTGCGTTGCTCATCGGCCAGCGATTGGTTCGTATGGTCGATCACATGCAACTGTTTCATGTTGGGAGCCATACACACAATTTGCGCCCCGGCTTGGTCCAAAAACAACAAGGTCAATACGGCTTCATGGATTTCAGAGCCATCAAAAACACCGCAACCGGCCAGCAAAACCCCAATTTTTTTACCCATCACCTTTTCTCCTCTATCGATTTTGTGTTGAGAGAATATGCCGATCACTTCCAGTATAACAGCTATGAACGGGTCTCCAATACATGATTTTCCAGAACAAAACAGGTAAACATGCCCTGGAAAACGATATCCTCATGATGTGATACCGAAACTGCTACCCAGTGCTTTTTCCCCTTATTCTCTTCTACCCGGGCTTCGGCCACGACCGTCTCATCGACGCGAACCGGTTTGAGGAATTTGACATCCGCGGCGCCTAAAACCACATTGGGGTGGTTGACGGCGATCATGGCGGCAAAATCCGCCAGGCCGAAAATAAAACCGCCGTGTACCAGTCCGCTCTGGTCCGCGGCCATGGCCTGGGATGTGAGCAGCGCAACGCGACTGTACCCTTTTTCGACCTGCAAAGGACGTCCGCAAAGATTTGGATCGATCGCCTGATGGGTGATGATTTCCATGATATACCTCACTCGTGGTGTTGGATGGGTGACCATCCGATTTGGTATTTTTTTAGGGGGCCTTTTTGCCGGCGCGAATCATTACAGTTGATGGAAATTCAGCATATTCCGTGGTATAAGATGTCGAGCCATTTGATGCTGGCATTATAGGCAAAGGCTTTAAAGGAAGTCAAACACTTCAAGGCGGCACAACTGTCTTTCTGTTGGGTATTCGGCCGCCTGAGAAACGGAGTATTCGGCATGAACGATGTGGTCCAAGGGCGTCTGTCCAAAGTCAGGAACTTTATGGCGGACAACCAACTTGATGCATTTTTAGTATTGATCGAGGAAAATCGTCGCTACCTGAGTGGCTTTACCGGTGAAGATCACCAATTCGATGAATCGGCGGGGGCCTTGCTGATCACCAACGATGCGCAAGTGCTGGCCACCGATTCCCGCTTTGAGCTTCAGGCCAACCATGAGGCCCCTCTTTACGAAATTGTTGTATATCGCCATGGATTGGCCAAAGAGTTGGTCCTCATGGCCGATCGGTTCCATATCCGAAAGATAGGGTTTGAGAGTGTTCGCGTTTCGGTGCAGCAACATGCATCTTTTCTAAAAGAGCTCGATGGTAAACCCGTGGAGCTGATTGCATTTGAAACGTGCGTGGAAACATTGCGGCAGATTAAAACAGCCGATGAGATCGAAAGAACCCGAAAAGCTCTGGCATTGGCCGAAGAGGTTTTTCGGCATGTGGCCAGATCCCTGAAGCCCGGGATGAGTGAAAAAAGTGTTGCCTGGGCCATGGAAATGGGTATGCGTCAGGCTGGCGTGGACGGGCTGTCATTTCCGGTGATTATCGCCGCCGGTCCCAATAGCGCCCTGCCCCATGCGATCCCCACGGATCGGGAGATCAGAGCGGGTGAACCCATTCTCTTTGATTGGGGCGCCAAACTGAATGGATACTGCTCGGACACCACGCGAACGGTGATCATTGGTCCGCCGGATGATATTTTTCGAACGGTGCACCAAACCGTTTTGGAAGCCCAGCAAAAAGCCATCGCCGCCATCAAATCCGGCGTCAGCAGTAAGGCCGTCGATGCCGTGGCCAGGGATTTTATCCATGCAAAAGGCTATGAGGGTAAATTCGGACACGGCTTGGGACACGGCACTGGGCTTGCCGTCCATGAGGCGCCACGCCTGAGCCCTTTAAAAGATTCGCTGCTCGAAAGCGGCATGATTGTAACCGTAGAACCAGGTATATACCTACCGGAATGGGGAGGGGTCCGCATCGAAAACCAGGTGGTGGTCGGCCCGGACGGCCCCATTGAGCTCAATGGCTTGAGTACTACTTTTGCGCTCGATAATATTTAAGCTTTGCTTGCCCAACCGCTTCAAATGAGGTGCGGACCGCCACATGACCGACAATAAACCCTCCACCGAGCAATTGATCGACCAATACTTGAACTATTTGGTGGTCGAAAAAGGGCTGGCCGCCAAGAGCATCGAGGCTTATGCGGGTGACCTGGCAGCCTTTCTCGATTTCCTCAAAGGTCAAAAAATAGCCAGCATCGCTGAGGCTGATACCGTGGCCATTTTAAAATATATTATCGACCTGAGGCAGGGCGGCCGGGGAGCCCGGACCCGGGCCCGGCACCTGGTGGCCATTCGCGGTTTTTACCATTTTTTGACCCAATCGGGCCGGCTGCCGAAGAACTTTGCCAAGATGGTGGATCTCCCCAAAAGCGGGTTGAAGTTGCCGGACGTGCTCAATGTGGAAGAAGTAGCGCAATTGCTCTCCATTCCGGATCGCCAGACATCCAAGGGGGTGCGCGATACAGCGATGCTTGAGCTTATCTATGCGGCCGGCCTGAGGGTATCAGAGCTGGTCGGTCTTATGGTGACCGCCGTCAACCTGGAGGCCGGGTTTGTGCGGGTCACTGGAAAGGGTGACAAAGATCGCATTGTCCCTATCGGCCGGAAGGCCACGGCCAGTATACAGGAGTACCTTCATCAGGGACGTCCCTTATTGGTCAAAAATATTCCCAGCCGGTACCTTTTTGTGGCCCGCGCCGGCAAGCCGATGACGCGGCAGGGGTTTTGGAAACTATTGCGGAACTATGCTATGCAGGCCGGCATCCGCAAGAGAATAACACCGCATTGCTTGCGTCACTCGTTTGCCAGTCATCTGCTCGAAGGTGGGGCGGATTTGCGCGCGGTTCAGGTCATGTTGGGACACGTGGATATCGCCACCACCCAGATATACACCCATGTTGCCCAAAAGCGCCTGATCGAAATCCATCGCAAGTTTCATCCTCGTGGATGAAGTCTCTGACGCCGTAGATTCAGGATCTGATTATTGACAGTCGATAGGTTTATGTTTAGAAATCCCAATTTACTCCAACCATATTGATCAAAGGGCTTATTCAAAGGAATTACTCCGAGTGACCGCACAAAACGGACAAACCTACCAGCGACGCTGGCTTGGCAACCGCAAAGCACTGCGCACCGGTACAACCGCAATTAAAGAGGCCATCGCTAATGTCGGACGGCCCATCTATGTCATTTCACAAAATGGTGAGCAGGCTGTAACCCACAACGGAACCATGATCTGGGGCGATCCACTGGATTTCCCAGAGGCGGGGGAATCGGTGCTTGGATTCGTCCCGCCACTGCTTCCAAGCGATTTAGGCGATTCTGCTTTTAAGCTGGATCTGGGATTGCGTTACGCTTACGTGGTCGGTGCCATGGCCAATGGCATTACCTCGGTGGAGATGGTTCAAGCCGCTGGCCGCGCGGGTATGATCGGTTTTTTTGGAGCCGGCGGTCTCTCCCTGAATCAGGTGGAAAAGGCCATCGACGGTTTAAGCAAAGACCAGAGTGCCTTTCCATATGGGTTTAACCTGATTCACAGCCCCTATGACCCCCAACTGGAGACAGCCGTCGTCGATCTATTCATCAAACGCGGCATACGGTTGATCAGCGCATCGGCTTATATGGCGCTTACCTTACCTCTGGTGTACTACCGGGTCAAAGGTATTTACCAGATGCCGGACGGTCGCGTTATATGCCCAAACCGTATAGTGGCCAAGGTGTCGCGGGTTGAAGTGGGGAGTCGCTTTTTCGCACCACCACCTCCCAAAATGCTGAGTGAACTGGTGGCACAGGGTAAAATCACCGAAAAAGAAGCCGAACTGGCAGAGCATATCCCGCTATCCCAAGAAATGACCGCCGAAGCAGATTCTGGCGGGCATACCGACAACCGCCCTGCCCTGACCCTGCTGCCCATCTTCTTGGCTTTGCGTGATGATGCCATGAAGCAATACCAGTTTTCCACTCCGTTGAGGGTCGGGCTCGGAGGCGGCATTGCCACTCCGGAAGCGACGGCTGCCGCCTTTGCCATGGGGGCAGCCTATGTGCTGACCGGATCGATAAACCAGGCATGTGTGGAGGCGGACACTTCAGATGCCGTGCGTCGTTTGCTGGCTCAAGCGGCGCAGGCCGATGTGGCCATGGCTCCTTCGGCTGACATGTTCGAATTGGGCGTCAAGGTTCAGGTGTTAAAACGGGGTACCATGTTCGCCATGCGGGCCGTCAAGCTTTATGATCTGTATCGCACTTATGAGAGTTACGAACAGATACCCGAACAGACTCGTACAATGGTCGAACGAGATACGCTCTGCGCCTCCTTTGATCAGGCGTGGGAACAAACGCGACGTTTTTTCGAAGAGCGCGATCCTTTCCAGATCGAACGTGCCGAAAGCGATCCGAAACACAAAATGGCGCTCGTCTTCAGATCCTATCTGGGGCAATCCTCGCGATGGGCGAAAACCGGAGACCCTATCCGAAAAATGGATTACCAGGTATGGTGCGGGCCTGCGATGGGAGCATTTAACGCCTGGGTGAAGGGGTCATTTTTGGAAGAAACAGCCAACCGCCGTACGGCCGATGTGGCGTTGAATCTGCTCTACGGTGCAGTTGGAGTTATACGGTGCGGTTGGTTGCGCAACCAGGGAGTGGCTGTCCCCCCCCAAGCAGCGGTTTTCAGGCCACTCACATTGGAGGAGATAGATCAAAGAATGCGAGCCTGATGGTGTTCAGGCTATAAGCCTCAAAAAATTTTGGTAAAGAGTGGAGATGGCGATGATGTAGGCGCTCGGACTTTGGCCACTGATTAGCGGATCGGTCTCTGTACCGATATGCGTTAGCGTAAACGTTTCTTGATAGCAAGGTTCAGTGCCGGATTGCGTATGCGCCATGATCGTTCGAATGGTATATACAAAATGGCCCTTGGAACAAGAATGGAGATAGAAATAGGCTCGGGGATAATCCCCATTCTCTTCCTTTTTCACTTGGGGCTGTAAATTATAAAATCCGTTTTTTTTCATCCAAGAGTATAGATCCGATACAACCTGCACCGCATCAGGAATGGTCAACTTTAACTCGCCCACCAAATAGCCGCCGAAATAAACCTTGAAAGCATCCTTGAGATTAAATTGCCGGGCCACGCCGGATTGCAGGCCGCCCAAAGGATCAGGTGGTAAGAAATCACGGGACCATCGTTTCCATTTTGATAAATTTATGTTCAGCTTATTTGATAACTCATTGCTTTTATAGTAAATCATTGAGGTTCTCTTTATTAAGTTGTTATACCTACTTATCAAGTTCGAATATTGACGTCAAGTATTGCAAATTAAAGGGCGATAGTTTATGTATTCGTAATAGGTGTAAATTCGAACTTTGAGACCGTAAAAAACTGAATCGGGTGCTTTTTTGGCCTTCCCACTCGGACACACACCAAAAGGCGCCCTTTTTGATTTTTGTGACATGCCACTATGAAAACAGATAATTTCCGCCAGCAACGGCCGATTGCCATCATCGGCATCGGTTGCATTTTTCCGGACTCTCCGGACGCAAAGGCCTTTTTAAACTTGTTGACGCGGGGGCGTAGCGCTATTACCGACCCTCCGGAAACACACCGCCGTCTGCGCGACTATTTCGATTCCGATCCGAAAAAGCCCGATCACATATACTGCAACCGCGGTGGCTTCTTACCCCAGGTGGATTTCGATCCATCTGAATTTGGCATACCACCCGCAGCACTTGAAGCCACCGACACCTCCCAGCTCTTGGGGTTGCTGGTGGCCAAGCAGGCTTTGTCCGACGCCGGTTACGGTGATGGCGCTAAAGTTTTTGACCGCGCGAAAACAAGTGTGCTCCTGGGAGTTACAGGCACGCAGGAGTTGGTAATTCCACTCGGCGCCCGTTTGGGGCATCCAATCTGGCGGAAAGCCCTGGCCGATACGGGTATCCCCAAAGAGACCGCCGAAGCGGTTGTTCAACGCATATCTGACAGTTATGTCTCCTGGCAGGAGAATTCTTTTCCAGGTTTGTTAGGCAACGTTGTGGCCGGACGAATCGCCAACCGACTCGATTTGGGAGGAACCAATTGCGTCGTGGATGCCGCCTGCGCCAGCTCCATGAGCGCTCTTCACATGGCGATCCTGGAGTTGACCGCAGGCCGAGCCGATATGGTTCTGACCGGTGGGGTGGATACCATCAATGACCCCTTCATGCATATGTGCTTTGCCAAAACCCATATTCTGTCGGCCCGGGGTGAACTTCGCCCCTTTTCCCAAGAGGCGGATGGCACGGTATTGGGCGAAGGGATCGGCATGGTTGTGCTCAAACGTCTGGAAGATGCCCAGCGGGATGATGATCGCGTCTATGCCGTAATCAAAGGTATCGGCTCAGCCAGCGACGGCAAATCCCAGAGCATCTATTCTCCACGACAGAGCGGTCAGGTTTTGGCATTAAAGCGAGCCTACGATAACGCCGGGGTGGACCCTGGGACGATCGAGCTGCTCGAAGCCCATGGGACAGGCACGCGCGTGGGTGACCAGGTTGAATTTAAAGCCTTGTGCGAAGTATTCGGCAGCAGCTCCCCGAATGGTAACCGCTGCGCCTTGGGATCCGTTAAATCCAATATCGGACACACCAAAGCCGCAGCGGGAACGGCTGGACTCATCAAAACGGCGCTTTCGCTCTATCATAAAGTATTGCCCCCTACCCTTAAGGCCCAGCCAGCCGATAGCAAACTCGGAGTGGAGCATAGTCCCTTTTATCTCAATCACGGACTGCGCCCTTGGACTGCGGGTGCACATCGCCAGCGCCGCGCCGGAGTAAGCGCCTTTGGCTTCGGAGGCAGCAACTTCCATGCAGTTCTGGAAGAGTATAAGGCACAGAAGCAAGAGCCCTCATGGGATGGCAGCGTAGAAATCGCTGCTTTTTCAGCGCCGACACAAAAAGCGCTCGCAGATCTCTTGCACAACGCTTCGGGAAAGATTTCGCTTCACGACAATGCTCAAGCTATCGCTCGTTGGGCAGCATTAAGCCGCAGACAGTTCAACCCCAGGGACGCCCACCGAGTGGCAATGGTGCTGGTCCCAGCCGATGATGCCCGTTACCTGCGCGATTGTTGCCTCGCAGCGGAGGAGCAGCTATCAAACCGTTCCGGGAAAACGACTTCAAAGGCTGCCAATGCCATGTTTATCGGCCACGGCTCACCCCAGGGGGATATTGCCTTTCTGTTCCCTGGTCAGGGCAGTCAATATCCAGGCATGGGTCGTGATTTGATCTGTAGTTTCCCGTCTAGTCTCGAAGCCTTTCAAGAAGTTGAGCAGCTTTTAGAATCAGAACATACCCTCAGTGAATATCTCTATCCGCGCCTGCCAGGGGACACTACTGCTTACAGCGAACGTCTCAGAAAGACCCAAATCGCCCAACCGGCCATCGGTGCGGTAAGCGTGGCCATGCTCGAGGCTTTGGCCTATTTCGGTATAGCAGCCACAGCCACCTGCGGCCACAGCTACGGTGAATTGGTGGCACTGCACGCCGCCGGCCGCATCGACCGCGCTACATTGTGGGGCCTGTCTATCGCCCGTGGCCGCTTTATGGCCCAGGCAGGCGCGGGGGGCAACGATCCCGGCTGTATGTTGGCAGTCAGTGCTCCCATCGAAGCGCTGGATCGTTTGGTTGGCGCATCAGGCCCTGAAATAGTGCTGGCCAATCGCAACAGCCCCCATCAAGGAGTGCTTTCCGGGTCGACCTCTGCCATTGAGGCCGCTGAAAAGGCGTGCCGGGAAAAGGGTTGGAAAGCCGTGCGCCTGCCGGTGGCCGCCGCTTTTCACAGTTCCTTAGTATCTGCGGCCGAGGCACCTTTCAAAAAAGTGGTGGATGGCACTGACTGGCACCCTGGAACGATCCATGTTTTGAGCAATACTACGGGAGAGCCCTACCCGCCGGACGCCGCCCAGGCCAAGGATCTTCTCGGTGGGCAATTGGCCAAGCCTGTCGATTTCGTTGCAAACATCGAGCGCTTATACGCTATGGGAGTCCGCACCTTTATCGAAGTGGGGCCTAAATCGGTTTTGACCGGATTGGTTTCCACCACACTGAAGGGAAAAGAATTTCAGGCCATGGCGTTGGACCGCTCGTCCGGCCGGGAATCAGGTTTGGCGGACTTGGCCTCTGTTTTGGCACAACTTGCGGCCATCGGTCATGGAGTTCACCTCGACCGATGGGAAAAAACGCTTCCAGAAGCAAATACGCCGAGGATGCGAATCTCGCTGTCGGGAGCTAACTATCGCAGTCAAAAACCACTCGTCTCCCCTACCCCGGTTTCCTCTGAAGCTAGGCAGGCCGAGAAAACCACACATCCTGGTACACCTTCGGTGAAAACACCACCACCGCTGGTAACCCAGGCATTATCATCCGCCGGCCTTCGCGACCGGCGCTCAGAGCGTGATGCAATGGATTCATCCCAAAAAAAATATTTAGACCAAGCCCTTGCCGCGGTGCAGCAGGGATTGTCTGCCATGCAGGCCATGCAGGCCCAAACCACCCAGGCCCATCAGAAATATCTGGAGGCCCAGGCCGAAGCCAGTCGAACCTTGCAGCAGATGGTGCAGAGCACCCAGCAGCTATCGGCCGCTTTCCTGGGGTTGGCCCCGATTGAAGCCAGTACATCGCTTCAGGCGCGTGCCGCCCTTGCCCACCCAATGTCGCCGCCTCGGTCGACACAGCAAGAGGCGCTTCCCTCGGAACCGATCATAGACGATTCACCACGGTTCGAGATACCCCGCGAGGCCGGTTCAACGCCTGGAGTGCTCTCCAGCGCCAATGCCCCTGAAATAGTGAGTCTCAAGCCCTCTTCTGATTCTCTGCGCAAAACGCTGGTCGGCATTGTAAGTCGCTTGACTGGCTATCCTGAAGAGATGCTCGGCCTGGAGATGGACATCGAGGCCGACCTGGGCATCGATAGCATCAAACGGGTGGAAATCCTGTCGGCCCTGGAAGAAGAGATGCCCCATCTTCCCAAGGTGACTCCCGACATGGTGGGCACGCTGAAAACATTGGGACAAATCTGCAATTATCTCTCGGTGGGAGGATCTGCCCACCCAACAGCAAAGGGTTTGGATGCCGAAACCGGTGCTCCTAACGATGCCCAAACACAATCTGTGGTGATTGCATCGTCCGGAATTCAGCGACCCCTGATACGCATCGTGGCCAAATTGACCGGCTATCCCGAAGAGATGCTCGGCCTGGAGATGGACATCGAGGCCGACTTGGGCATCGACAGCATCAAGCGGGTGGAGATCCTATCGGCCTTGGAAGAAGAGATGCCCCATCTACCCAAAGTGACTCCCGACATGGTGGGCACTTTAAAAACTTTGGGACAGATCTGTGACTATCTATCATCAGGACCTGTTCAGAAATGCGAACTGTCGGTGGCGCCAGCCAGCGGTTGCCTCCGGTCCGATTGCCCAGATGTTACTATCGCGACCAAGGCCATCGGGCGTTCCGTTGTGAGGCCTACTCGCCTGTCAGGGAACGGCACGGGCTCTTTCGTTCCGGCCAAAGGTCACAGCATAGCGATTGCCGCCGATGACCCTGTATTGGGCAGCGCCCTGGTGGATGCCTTGGGCGCCTTGGGATGTGACGCCCAATGGTGGGACTCTCCTAAAGCGATGGCACCGGATACAGCCTTGGCCGGTCTTATACTTGTTGCCCCCATGGTTCCCTTGCAAGCTTTTGAGTGGGCCAAAAGGTGCGCTCCGCATCTGCATCAGGCATCACGAAAGGGACAGGCGCTCTTTTGTACCATCACCCGCCTGGATGGCGCTTTTGGACTGAAGAGAGGGGCAATTGAAGCCCCCGAGCAAGGCGCTTTGGCTGGTTTGCTCAAGACCGCCGCCTTGGAGTGGCCTTCGGTTCGCTGCAAAGCTTTGGATATCGATCCCCTGTGGACGGATATCTCCGCGGTTGCCGACGCCATCGCAGCTGAAATGATCACGTACCACAACGACGCGCACATGGAGGTCGGTTTGGGGCCAGACGGTCGGAGCGGCGTGCAATTGGTCCCACTGAAACCAGGTGAATCGCGCCCCTTGGATCTGAGCCCCGAAGAGGTGGTAGTCGTAAGTGGCGGCGCGCGCGGTGTAACCGCGGCAGCGGCAATGGCCTTGTCCGTTCATGCGCCATGCACCTTGGCGCTATTGGGACGCTCCCCTCACCCCGAGCCGGAGCCCGACTGGCTGAATGGTTTGAATGCGGAGGCCCAGATCAAGCAGGCTATTCTGCGCCACTTGCCGAGCGATGGCCCCCCAACCCCCAAAGCGCTTGAAATTGAGTACCGACAAAGGATGGCCAATCGTGAAATCCTGAATACGTTTAAATTTTTCGCCCAAAAAGGGGTTCGGGCCAAATATTATGTGGTGGATGTACGCGATATTGAAGAGGTAGCGCAGGCGATCGCAACCATCCGGAGGGAACTTGGCCCGATCAAGGCGCTGATCCACGGCGCCGGCGTTCTCCAGGATCGTTTGATCGTGGAGAAATCAACCGAACAATTCCAAAGCGTCTACGCCACCAAAATTGACGGATTGCATGCGCTGTTGGCCGCTATGCAGGGCGACGATTTGCGCTATTTGGTTCTCTTTTCGTCCATCAGCGCCCGCATGGGCAACTTG
Source organism: Desulfatitalea sp. (assembly GCA_049287895.1). Taxonomy (GTDB): domain Bacteria; phylum Desulfobacterota; class Desulfobacteria; order Desulfobacterales; family Desulfosarcinaceae; genus Desulfatitalea. Next base: position 6,556 of record JBAQGR010000850.1, on the reverse strand, counting down.
GGACAAGCGGACTATGCCATGGCCAATGAGGCCTTGAACAAGATAGCTGCCCAACAATCCCACGCGCGGCCGCGATGCAAAGTCGTATCGATCAATTGGGGCCCATGGGATGGCGGCATGGTTACCCCCGCGCTTAAACGTTCGTTTGAAGGCAACGGTATCGCCCTGATTCCCATCGAACAAGGCGCGGCCGCCATGATTGCGGAAATGGGCCTTTCGCGAGAACATGGGGTAGAGGTGATCATCGGCGGCCCTATGCGCTTGGACGCCAGGCCTGCCCCAATCATCGAATCGTTGCTCCAACATCAAACTGAGTCCTCCTGTTCACCGCTGACCCAGGCCGTCCAAAGGGAGATCGATGTCGAGCGCTGCCCGGTTTTGCAGGCCCATCGGTTGGATGGCCGACCAGTGGTTCCACTGGCATTGATCACTGAGTGGCTGGCCCATGGCGCGTTGCATGCCAACCCCGGTTTGAGCCTTCATGGTATCGACCATCTACGCTTGTTGAAAGGCATTACTTTGGATGAGCCAAGGAAAACCATTCGCTTGATGGCCGGCCAGCCCAAACGCAATGGAGAGCTCTATGAGGTGGATGTGGAGATCCGTGATGGTGCACTCAACGGCGGTAGCTTGATTCATTCCAGTGCCAAAGCAATCCTGGCCGATCGTTTGCCGGCCGCACCGCCATTTGAAGAAAACGGGCATTTTAAAACAACCCCCATGCTGCGTTCGTTGAAGGAAATTTATCACCACATCCTTTTCCATGGCGATATGCTTCATGGAATTCACCAGATCGTTCGCCTATCAAAAAGCGGTATGACCGCCCAGGTGCACTCAGCACCATCGCCGGAAAAATGGGTGGACGATCCCATGCGCAGCCGCTGGATTGCCGATCCACTGGTTTTAGACTGTGCGTTTCAAATGGCCATCATCTGGTGTCACGAGCAGAAGGGGTTTGTCTCCCTGCCAAGCTATGCGGCCTCCTATCGACAGTACCGTGAGCGCTTTCCTGCCGAAGGTGTAACGGCTGTCATGGAAGTGGCCAAGGTTACCGATCGAAAAATGGTTGCGGATTTCACCTTTCTCGATCAGGACAAAAAGATCATCGCCTGCATGAAAGGTTATGAGGCCGTGATGGACCAAAATCTTTTTAAGGCATTCGGTATCGCGGCGGCCTAAAGGGCAGGACTGCTATAGCAACGAAATTCCGGCCTGGCGCTTGATGCGTATTTGGATTTGAAGGGTATCAACTGGGTTGCTGTAAGATCTGCATCATATCGAGAATGTTGACGCGGTCTCGTCCTTCCCTTTTAGAACGGTAGAGTTGTTCGTCGGCCTTATTGATCAACTGCTCCATCGTTATCTCCTGGCCTGATCTTTGTTTGAAAATGACGCAGGCACCGCCGAAGCTGGCAGTGATATGAATCTGCGAATCCCCGTGCTGAATTTTTAGATTTGAAATCGCCATCCGCACCCGTTCAGCCATGGTCTGGGCTCCGGCGCAGCCTGTTTCCGGGAGGATGATGAGGAACTCCTCACCGCCATAACGAACCACCCAATCTATCTTTTCACGCACTTGGCCGATGATACATTTGGCAAAGTTTTTCAGCACCAGATCGCCGGCCTGATGCCCATAGGTGTCGTTGACTTTTTTAAAATGGTCGATATCGGCCAGAATAACGGTCAACGAGTGGCCATAGCGCTGTGATCGGCTGAGTTCCTGGGGGAAACGTTCGCCAAGATAGGTCCGATTGAAACATCCGGTCAGCGGATCGGTGATGGAGAGCAGTCGTATCTCCTCGTTGGCGCTCTTCAGCGATTGTTCCAAATTTAAAATACGAACGCCTGTATTGATACGGGCGATCAACTCGGCGTGATGGATCGGTTTGGTCAGATAGTCGTCCGCGCCTGATTCCAAGCCCGAGACGATATCGGTTTTGGAATCCCTCGATGTAATCAAAATAATGAAGACATATCCATCGGTCTTGGTTTCCCGAAGCATGCGGCACAACTGCGGGCCGGTGATTTCGGGCATCATCCAGTCCGTGAGCACGATCGGGCAGAACCGTTGGTGAAAGATGGCCATGGCCTCTTTTCCGTTGCCGGCGCACAATACCTCAAAACCAGCTTTATGCAGATATTTTTGCACTATGGTGCGCGAGACAATATCATCATCCACAACAAGAATCGGGAAGCTTTTGTCCATCCAAATCCCCTTCGAGCTGCCGTTGGTTTTATGCCAGCTATATTTTTTTCGGCTGTAGGCACATTTTTCTTAAGAGGTCAGACGGTCATTAACAAAGAATCGCTCTGGATGCAATGATGTACCCGGGTCGGTCCTTTTTTAGCCGGCTTGACCCACTTGGTTCGGACTGCTATGAGCATGGCACTTAATGCCTTATGGGAGGATCCGCTATGACGGTGCCATCACAGGATAAACTCAAGATTCATGTCAATGTGCAAATATCAGCCTTCGCCCTTCAGACGATTGTGGCCTACGCCAAAAAGGTGGCTACCAAAGACAGCGGTGGATCCGCTCGCATCGATACGGCCGATTGGGTGAGCCATATGATTTCCCGCTTCCTGGAGGAAAAGGATTTTGAAAGCTATGTTTCAGTATCATTCAAAAATTCCGATGCGAAAACGACCCCTTCGCCTGGATAAACGACGCGCTCATCCATCGGCGTGGGTATACCGGGCGAAGGCCAATGGCCTGCGCTGGGAGCCGGGCCTTCCTGGGCGGCAGGCAGCGGGTTTTTATCGCGCATCTGGGGAGTGGTTCGCAAATCCACGCTTGGTACCGGTGCGCTGAATTCGATGGGAATTCGGTTGGGGTCGAAACTGTAAATAGAATGAATGAACCCGTGATCGATCACCTCCGACACCCAAAAGCCGGCGGTTTCCAGACGCTGTTTGATCTCCCAAAGATCAGCATCCGCGGTCACGCCGATGGCAACATGGTCGAAGGCCACGGGCCCTCGCACCGGAACACCATGATCCTTTTCCGGGATGGGTTCGGCAGTCGGCCATTCGAAAAACGACAGCATGTCGTGGGTCGAGATTTCAAAAAAGTAGTGACGATATCCGGAACGCCCCAGGCCGGCCACCAGACGCATCCCAAGCAGATCGCGCCAGAATCGTATGGTCGCGGTCATGTCGCGGGTGACCAGGGCCAGATGGTTGATGCCGCTGTAGTTGATTTTGTTGTTGATCCTGTTGTTGCTCCTATTGTTGATCATGGGGGCCAAGTGCTTTCGCTGTTGAAATCAGTCGATGCGATCCCTCTTTGCAGGGGTTGCCGCCGCAATCGGTTTACTTCCTATTTGACTGATAACTCTGTCGTGGACGGCAGCCTTGTAAAGGATCGTCTGGCCTTGGATTTGGTAGCGTTCCATGGCCGCCGGGACGAGCACCGACTCTCCCCGCATGAGATCCAGTCCTTTACTGCTTCCCTCCCATTGAAACTTGGCCGTGCCGTCGACGCATAGCAGAATCTCGGGCATTGGGCGACGTCGACCCGAGTCGTGACTCTGGTCCGGAAGAATTCGAATCACCGACAACTCGAATTCTTCCGCCGGGCTTGGATAGCGTTGTTCCAGCTTGCCGATGGGTTGCGGTTCCAGCACCTCCAATGGATAGGAGTGAAAGTCCAGGACGCGCAGCAATTCATCTACATCCACGTGTTTGGAGGTCAGCCCCCCCCTAAGTACATTGTCCGAATTGGCCATCAACTCCACGGCAACGCCTTTCAGGTAGGCATGCATGCGTCCCGCCGGAAGAAAAAGGGCTTGTCCGGGCCGCAGCGTAATGAGGTGAAGTAAAAGCGGAGACAAGACACCGATATCTTCTGGATAGGCTTCATAGAGCCGCACGATCCAGTCAAACGCTTGATTCTGGCCAAGCAATTTTTGCGCCGCCGCCGCAACGTCCTTCACAAGCGACGCCCGCTCGACTTTATCCATAGTCATCACGTATACAAAAAAATCGCGCAGCGCACCTCCATCGTCGGAACCTTTTAATCTGTCCAGATGCGCCCTGCGATGGGAGGGCCACACCGGATCGAGCAGGGTGCGAATCTCGGCCGGCATACGGAAACCGCATAGCGCATGAAAAGAGGTCAGCGCGCAGAGGCATTCGGGCTTGTGGCGGTCATCGCGGTAGTTGCGATGGGGGGCGGACAGCACAATGCCTTGGTCGTTTTCGCGCGAAAAGCCGAGCTCGGCCATCGCTTGACTCGGATGCGCTTGAATGGATAGAGGCCGCTCCACCGCCAACACCTTGAACAGGTAGGGCAGTTGGGGACCGAAACGCTCGATCACTGGTGCGCCCAATATGGGCAATGGGTCCTGGCGTACCAATTCGTCCAGGCTTTGCCAGCGGCCCTGGTACCATACCTTGGACGAGGCTTTGGGATGGGCCCCCATCCATAACTCCGCCTGGGGATGGCTGGAAGGGGTCGCTTGGCCCAACAACTGTGCAATCGCCGTATGCGATCCCCACGCATACGGTTGAATGGTATTTTGAAGTTTCAACAGACGGTTCATCGCACCTGAATCCTTCGTCCAAAGGGAAAAAAACGGTCAATCTCGCCATGTCCATTGCGATATACTACTCTACCGGGCTGTGGGTCGAAGTCGGTTTACGCAGCGCGGACCACATGCTATAGAATCATCGGTTCTTAAAAGATTGTCAAACGCATTTCAAGGCAATTCAAGGCGGCAGCCGAATGACGTTGATGGTAAATGAAATCTTTTTCAGTATCCAAGGTGAATCCTCCTGGGCAGGATTGCCCTTTGTGTTTGTGCGTTTGACCGGATGCAATTTACGATGTCGCTATTGCGATACCCGCTATGCCTATGAGGAAGGTACTTTATGGGAAATCGAGTCCATACTGGCGCGCGCGGCGCAGTTCCTCTGCAACCGCGTGACGCTTACCGGCGGAGAACCGCTGTCGCAGTCAGCCTGCCCTGCCCTGGTGTCCCGGCTGATCGACCGGGGATTCATCGTGACTCTGGAAACCAATGGCAGCCTGGACATAGGTCGCGTGGACAGGCGCTGCATTAGAATCATGGATATCAAATGCCCCTCCAGCGGCATGCAGGACCATCACCGCTGGGCCAACCTGGAACTGCTGTGCCCTGAAGATCAAGTTAAATTTGTCATTGCCGATGAAACCGATTTTGACTATGCACGCGCCGTCATTGGCCGCATCGGCCAACGCGTCCCGGCGGCCCACCTGCTTTTCTCCCCTGCCCACGGCGTGATGCCGGCGGAGCGATTGGCCCGGTGGATGCTCGATGCCCATGTGGAGGCCCGGTTGCAGATCCAGCTGCACAAATATATTTGGCCGTCCAGGCATCGCGGGGTATAGCCCTTGGTTTGCAAGGGTTGACGCTTAAGAATAAAGTTTTGAATTATGGAAAATCCCAAAAAAGCGGTTGTTTTATCCAGCGGCGGCATCGATTCGACTACGGCCATGGCCATGGCCAAAGATCAGGGGTTCAGGATCTTTAGTTTGAGTTTTGACTATGGCCAGCGCCATCGGTGCGAGCTGATGGCAGCGCGGCGGGTGGCGGACCATCTGAGAGTCGAAAAGCATCTGGTGGTCTCGCTCGATTTGACTGCCATCGGTGGTTCAGCGCTGACAGCCGATATACAAGTACCCAAAGGAAGAGAAATGGTGGAGATGGCCCAAGACATTCCCATCACCTATGTGCCGGGCCGAAACACCATTTTCCTTTCCTACGGCCTTGCCTGGGCCGAGGTGGTCGGCGCCTCACATATCGTCATCGGTGTCAATGCGGTGGATTACAGCGGCTACCCCGATTGCCGTCCCGAATTCATCGCCGCTTTCCAAGCCATGGCCAACCTGGCGACCAAAACCGCGGTTCAAGATGGGCACCACATCCACATTCACACCCCTTTGATCCATATGACCAAGGCCCAAATCATCCAAACAGGCATCGCCTTGGGAATCGACTATGGATTGACCCACAGTTGTTACGATCCGTCCCCTGAGGGGCTGGCCTGCGGCCTCTGTGACAGCTGTATCCTGCGCCGAAAAGGATTCCAGGAAGCTGGTGTCGTTGATCCCACGCGCTATTTGAAATAGACAGCCCGGACAGCCAGGATTGGGTTGCGATCGGACCGATAGAACTGATATCATAGCGGCATGATACCCAACTGAATATCACCCACGTGGAAGAAAAATAGGAAGGAGTCAAGCATGGCCCAGGCGCGTAAACGAAAAGCAGATGAGGATGGGGGGCCCACCCCACAGTCGGTCTACGAACCCGGCCAAAGCCCGCAGATGGATGCCTGGTTTACTTCCTTCTTCATCGAGAACCATCTTGATTACTTCACCAGTCCCGAAAAAGCCGCAACCGACGAGCAGGTACGTTTTATGGTCTATACCGAGCCCAACGAACGCTTCTATCCATGCTCGGACAAAATGTTCGAAGCCATCATTTCACGTAAAAATTCGGCTTTTATCCAAATCGCATACAACCGCGTGCTCCAGAGGGTACTGGCCTTGATCGAACGCCAGATAGAAGAT
>JBAQGR010000849.1:0-2240 GCA_049287895.1 Desulfatitalea sp. | reverse complement strand
CTGTATGACTATCTGCGCCTATATAGGGTCTACCCCGGAATAGTGCGGTCACTGTCGGCACAATTCCAGGTGCTCATTCCCGAAACGATAACGCTCCCTGCTTCGATTGTGCCGACAGCGTCGGCACAATCCGTGTTTCCTCCGGAAAAGCTGTTTCGTCAGCTCTCTTATAGCCATCTGAAATTGCTGCTGGAACTCCCTGATGAGACCCAACGCGCCTTCTACGAGGTGGAGTGCATCCGCGGCAACTGGTCGGTGCGCGAACTGAAACGCCAGATCGGCAGCCTATACTACGAACGCTCCGGCCTCTCGCTCGACAAGAAAAAGTTGGCCGAACTGGCGCGGCAGGGTACAGAACCACAGCCGGTCTTCAACATCCGCGACCCCTATATCTTTGAGTTTCTTGGCCTCAAGCCCGCCGAGGTGATGAGTGAATCGCACCTTGAACAGCAGCTTACCGAGAAACTTCAGGAATTCCTGCTCGAACTCGGCCACGGCTTCTGTTTCGAAGCGCGCCAGAAACGGATCCTCATTGGCGACGAGCATTTCTTCGTTGATCTGGTCTTTTATCACCGCATCCTCAAATGCCATGTGCTGGTGGAACTCAAACTGGAAAAGTTCAGCCACGAAAGCCTGGGGCAGCTCAACACTTACGTTAGTTGGTACCGGGCCAACATGATGACCGACAGCGACAACCCGCCGGTGGGGATTCTGCTCTGCACCGACAAGAATCACGCCTTGGCCGAATACGCGCTGGCGGGCATGGACAACCAGTTGTTCGTTTCCAAATACCTGCTGGAACTGCCGCAGAAGGAAGAGATGCAGCGGTTTATTGATGAGCAGTTGCGGGAGGTGGGGGAGTGATGATGGCCTCACGCGAAGACGCGAAGTCGCGAAGGAATAATTGGGAAACGATACCGCTGCGTTATGTTTGCGAGCTTAATCCTTCCGTCAACTTTGAAGATTTTAAGGAAGATAACGAATTGACCTTCCTGCCCATGGACAGGATAAAAAGCGGCTATTTTATTCCGAATACCGACAAATTTTCAAAATACGCATCTTCCTACAATGCCTTCGAAGAGGGCGATATTGTCCTTGCCAAGGTCACGCCTTGTTTTGAAAACGGAAATATCGCAGTTGCTGAAAACCTTGAAGGAGGTAAGGGGTTTGGCAGCTCGGAGCTCTTTGTCATAAGGTCTAAGAAGGTCAATCGAAAATTTCTCTTCTACTATTTCCAGTCTTCGGCATTTAAGCAGGAAGGCGAAGCCTCCATGACGGGTGCAGGAGGCCTCAAACGGGTATCGCCCGACCTGCTGCGCCAACATCACTTGCCTTTTCCCGAGGAACAAACCCAACGCCTGATCGCCGACTACCTCGACCGCGAAACCGCTCGCATTGATGCGCTGGTGGCAGAAAAGGAAAAGATGCTGGCCCTGCTGAAAGAAAAGCGCGCCGCCCTCATCAGTAGCAAAGTCACCCGCGGCCTCGACGAAAGCGCACCCCTCAAACCCTCCGGCCTCGACTGGCTGGGGGATATTCCGGCGCATTGGAAGGTAAGACGGTGCGCAACATTGTTTCAAGAAATCGACGAGCGAGATTGCCCCGAGCTACCACTGTTAAATGTTTCCTTAAATACTGGCGTAACCTTGCGAGTATTTTCTGACGATCGGATCGAGTCTGTTGCTGCTGATTTTTCTACATACAAAGTTGCCAGAAAAGGCGACCTTGTTTTCAACAAGATGCGTTTCTGGCAAGGAGCCGGAGGGATCGCGCCGGAAGACGGATTGACAAGCCCTGACTACACTGTTGCTCGCTTTTCTTCAGAGCTTGATGAAAGATTTGTTGAACTTCTTGTACGTCTGCCTCTGTTTAGCAACGAAGTGCGGCGGTATTCCTATGGAATGGTCGATGATCGGCTTCGCCTCTATTGGATGGAATTTCGAAATCTCAGAATTCCTGTTCCCCCGCTTGGCGAGCAAAAAGAAATTGTTAACAGACTGGATAGCGAGAGTGAGATTACTGCGCTGGTTTCGGCTCTTCAACAATCAATTTCTCTCGCTAATGAACGCCGAGCCGCCTTGATCACTGCCGCCGTGACCGGACTGATACCTGTTGAGGAGATGCGGCCATGACCCCCACCTGCTGGATCATTGCCGGGCCCAATGGCGCGGGCAAGACCACCTTTGCGCTGGACTATCTGCCGCAAGTGGCGGGCTGCACCCATTTCATCAATGCCGATC
>JBAQGR010000848.1:0-7147 GCA_049287895.1 Desulfatitalea sp. | reverse complement strand
ATGGGCCGAGTAGATCCCTTCGCCGAGCAACGGGTCGGCCAGCCCGCAGGCGTCCCCGATGAGCAGCAAGCGTTGATGGGCCGGCCGACACAGATAGTTGCCATAGGGCAGGGGATAGCCCTTCCAGTCTCCATCGATCGCTTCGGAAATGCCTATGGATTCCAGAAAATCGCGGAAAGCGCCGCGGATCGATCCATGCCCCTTGGGGGCCAAACCGGCGATGCCCAGCGTTTTCCCATTGGCGCCCGGAAAAGACCAGGCGTATCCCCAAGGCACATATCCGAAGTGCAGGGAAGCAAAATTCGGCCGGCACTTTTTGCCGCCATAAGCCAGATAGGTTTCGATGGTGGCGGCCAGGTTGCTGCGCCAGAGACGCTCGCGTGCTTTCGGACCGGTCAAGGATCGGCGCGACCTGCTCCAGACCCCATCGGCGCCGATGATGATGCGGGACTGAACAGCGCGGCCATCGGCCAGGGTCAGTCTGCCCGACCCGGCATCGACCTGGGCGACCGCCGTGCCGGTGGTCACCCGGGCGCCAGCTGCCGCGGCCATCCGGAGCCAGTGGTGATCGTAGATCGATCGATCGACAAAGTGAAAGGGAAACGCCAACCGGCCGCGGCTGATTTCGGTGCCCTGAAAATAGATACGATAGTCGCGGCAGGAATGTTGGATCAGGCCGTGGTGTTTCAGCCCGTCCAGGGAAAGATGGAACGTGCGTTCGAGCAGATCGATCGTCTTCCAGGTGATCAGGCCGGCGCACAGCTTGGGGCGTGGGAAAAGCTGTTTGTCGAACAGGTGCACATCAACCCCATGGCGCGCCAGCAGATAGGCTGCCGTGGCGCCTGCCGGACCCGCGCCGATCACCGCCACATCACAGGTCAGGTCAAGGCTCATCAGCGCTCCAACCCCTCGGCATCGATCTGGACCATAACCCGGCCGCCACCAAATGGGCAGTCGAAGGCGAGGGTGTCGGCGATCAATTGCAAGCCGGTTTGGTTTTTGTTGTTCTGGCCGTAGCGCGGATCGCCCATGACCGGAAAACCGATCAGTGCCAGGTGGCGCCGGATCTGGTGCAACCGGCCCGTGCGGATGCGAACCCGCACCAGTGTCTGGTCCATGGCTTCGTCATAGCCCACGGCCTCATACTCGGTGACGGCCGGTTTTTCATCCAGGTCCAAGGTGATGCGGCCTGCTGACGATTGCCGAGTCAGATCCCCCCGCACCCGGACGGCGTATCCCTTTTCGATGGCGCCCTGGCGCAACAGCGCCGAAAAATGTGCGGCGGCAGCCCGGCTGTGGGCCACGATCACCAAGCCGGCCGCCTCCCGGTCGATGCGATGGACCAGCAACACCTTGCGTTTCATTTGAAAATGGTGTTCAACCTGGCGCGCCAGGGCGCAGTGGTCGCCGAAGCGGGTACCCTGGGTCATCAGTCCGGCCGGCTTGAACCATATGCTGTAGTGCGCGAACGCTTTCAGGCAGCGCGCCTGGGGCGGGTGAAGATTGAGAATGGCCGGGTCGTAGTAAACGGTCCAGCGGTCGCCCGGCTGAACCGGTGTGGTGGCCCGCCGCACACGGCGCATTTTGGCACGGGGGCGTTGAAGCCACACGGCTCCTTGGATCATGGCCCGTTTGAGGCGGGTTTTCGACAGGCCGGTGTGTTTGGCCAGCGCATCACAGGTTTCGGCCGGATCGTCGTGACCAATGGTGATGTCCAATCGCTGGGGGTGCATGCAGAGCCTCGATCCTCACAATGCTTCGCAAGGCGGAAGGAGGATATGGACCACAGTGCCGCGATCGGGTTCGGAATCCACATAGATGTATCCACCGTGGTTCTTTACGATGCCATAGGCGGCGGCCATGCCCATTCCCCGGCCGAGGAACTTGGTCGTGAAAAACGGCTCGAAAATATGCTCCCGGACCTCTTCGGTCATGCCCCTGCCATCGTCCAAGATGCTGAGGCCCGCATATTCTCCGACGGGCAGACCGATGAAGGCTTCTGCGGCCGCCGCATCGATGCGCGCTCTGAAGGTTTCAATCCTTATTCGGCCGCTTTTTTCAATGGCTTCGGCGGCATTATTGATCACTGCCAGCATCACCATGCGTATCTGAATGGTATCGACCTCCACCATGGGAGTATCCGGCGAAAGGGCTGTGTCGATCTGGATTTGCTTGGCCCCGGTGGATGCCACCTGGTGCAGAACCTCCTTGACCAATAGATTGAGTGAGTGCGGCTGGGATTGGTACTTGCCGCCGCGCGCATAGGCCAAAAGCTGCTGGGTCAGGCCTGCCATGGATTGGACACACTGAAGCATGGTTTCGCCATAACGCTGGATGTGCGGGTTGTCGGGTACAGTAAGTTTGAGCAGGTCGATGTTGCCGGTGATCCCCGATAGTGCGTTGTTGAACTGATGGGCGATGCCGCCGGCCAACAGGCCGATGGCCTCCATTTTACGGATCTGGCCGATGCTTGCTTCTACGCGCTTGCGGTCGGTGATGTCCCTAAGAAAATTGAGCGTTGCGGGGTTCGTGTGCCATTGGATCACCACCGTATCGAGTTCCACCCACCGGTAGGTTTCACCGGCGGTGAGAATGCGGAAAGCATAGTGGGGGACCGTTTCGCCGGCCAGGCGTTGCCTGTATCGGTCGGCGACCATTTTACGGTCTTCGGGATGGAGGAGATCCAGAAAAGGCGTTTCCAGCAATTGATCGAGGGGATGGCCGGTCAGCATGGCCAGGGCCGGGTTGGCGAAGTGAATGTGGCCCTCTTGGGCAATGAAGATGGCTTCGGCGGCGTTTTCGATCAGTATGCGGTATTGTTTCTCCGAATCGCGCATCGAGAGTTCTGCTATTTCGCGCTCGGCGATCTCTTCGCGCAGGCGGCGATTGACCGCGATCAGCTCCTCGCTGCGCTCCCGCACGAGCTCCTCAAGATGAAGGCGGTGGCGATCCAGATCCGAACGGGCTTTTTCATGTTCGACGATTTTTCCCAGATGCCTGGCGACCGTCACTACCAATTGCTGAACCGATTCTAAAAAATCGAGGTGCATGTAATGAGTGTCGGGCCAGCTTACTTCGATGGCCCCCATGGGTTGGCCATCGGCTATGAAAGGCTGCGTCAAACTTACGGGATATCGCAGTGGTCCCGTGCCATCGAAGCTGTTCTCCTGGTAGCGGATACTCACCTGGACAGGCATATCATCAAATGCCTTTTCGAGCAGTTTGGCCGTTACCATCATAACGTCTGGCAGGGGAACATGGTTGCTTTCCCGAAACTTGTTGATATCATACAGGCATCGCAGGGAGCGAACGCGCCTTTCCAATTCTAAGGTTCGTTTTTGAAGGGCTTCGTCGGTTGAAAGAATTCTGCTGCGCAGAATCACGACCACCCACCCGACCACAAGGAACATCATGGCCCTGAAGTAATCATTGAGGTCGACATAGCTGGGACGGAATATCCAGTGGCTCACCAACAGAATGGCGACCAGAATCAAGGCGACACCAATTCCACTGCGGCCCCACCACAGGGCGCCGAGAATGATGGGAATGTAGAAAAAGTGTGTGAATACCGTTTCGCTTCCCAAGAAACGGTGAAAGTAGATCGTGAGCAGAGCCGCTACAAGCAATAGCCCCGCCATCAACACCCAATTTTTAGGGCCCACACGCTTCACGTCTGACCAGCGTTCGTCCTCAAAAGAAAAGAAGTTTTTTGGATTCATGGTGTGCCTGCCCGGCGAAGGAGTCGTTTAGTGGTGAAGTTCAGTTCTGCTTTCTGTTTTCAGAGGGCGATGGCGTGATTTTAGGGAAATTCATCGTAAAGGTGGACCCCACATCCACATCAGAGTGTACGGAAATCGTACCGCCCATTTTTTCGACGAATTTTTGGACCATCGGCAGGCCCAAACCGGTACCGCCCGTGCCTTTGGTCGTGTAAAAGAGCTCGAATATCCGGTTGATGCGGTCCGGTGCAATGCCGATGCCGTTGTCGGAGACGCTGACGCTCAATAGGTCCTGCGTTTCGCTGAGCGCCGTGGCAATCGTGATCTTGCCGCCGGGTTTATGCTTAACGGCGTCGATGGCATTCACCACCAGATTGAGAAGCACACGGTGAAATTGGTGAGCATCCATGATCCATCTGGGGTTGGCCTCGGATAGCGTCAATTCCAACTCGATGCCTTTGCTGCCGAGGCTGTTTTCAATCACTTCTCGATTGGCCAGGATGATCTTGTTGATAGGGACTGGTTTCAAGTCCATCTCTTGCTCTTTGGCGAAGGCCAGCATGTTAATCGCCAGATTGTTGATCCGGGTAAAACTTTGCAGGATATAGCGCCAGCTCTTATCGATCTTGGTGTCTTCCAGCGCCTTAAGCTGCATCCCCAATAGATCCACCGAATTTTGATTCAAGGCGAGCAGGTTCTTGATGTTGTGGGCCAGGTTGGACATGGTCAAGCCGATGGCGGCCATGCGTTCGCTCTGGATCAGTTCATTTTGCAGGCGCACATTTTCAATACACAGGGCCAACTCGTTGGCCACGGCCGCCGCAAAAGCGACATCGCGTCGGCTGAAGGGATTCAGGATATCATGTCCGTCGATGTAGAGCATGCCGATGACCTTGTCGTCCTTCATCAGGGGCACGACGATGATCGTATTGAGATTGTGGATGCGGATCGAGTCGGAGTCCTGAAAACGTAAATCCTGGGTCAGGTTCTGGCTGACCAGGGCGATTTTTTCGGTGAGAACCCAATCCACGATCGTACGGCTGATGGGAAAGCTGCCACTGGCGGTTTGGGGGTTTCGGTATTTTATGGCGCTGATTTGCAGGTCGCCATTGGGTTGGTCGCCCAGCAGGATCATGGCGCGCTCGGCGGCCTTGAAGGCGCTCAGAATCAGTTCGAGCCCTTTATCGAGAATCTGATCCAATACCTTGGTGGAGCGAAGCTTCTCGCTCAACTGGTAGAGCAAGGAGAGGCGGTGATGAGCGAGGGAGCTCTCTTCGATCTCTTCGTCCAGGCCGTCATCGGTTGGCCGAAACATCCCCCGGGCAGCCTCTTTGGCCGTTTGGGCGAGCAGTTCGGAGGGTTCGACCTCTTCTTCAAAAAGGGTGACGGTTGTTTTGGACGAAAGCATGGACTTGGAGGGCTCTCTCTGCGGCGGCCTTGATTTCATGAGAAAGAGGAATGTCCGACCACCGAAAGAGAGTTTATCGTGATGTTTGAGCGGGGCGATCTTGATCTTTACATTATTGATACAAGTTTCGGCTTGGGAGTCCAAACCCTCCAATAGATATTGGCCATCGCTGAACTCGATAAGCGCATGGTACTGGGCAACCGATTCGTGCGCGATCTGGATGGTGTTGGAGGGTTCCCGTCCAATCGAGGTTTTGCCCAATGTGATGGGGACCGGTTTTGAGAACGACTCGGCCGGGAAGGGGATCAGGTATGCTTCTGGATCTGGATTATTACTATTTGCCATGCTGCCTTCCATTCCTTGGAGACATCAGCCTGCTTTTTCAGCGCCATTTTTTCTTAAGCCAACCGCGGGAGCCTCAATGCCTGATGGCACCAAGGAAGAAAGTCGGTTTGAACGACCGCGCTCATTATCCAAACATCATGTGCCGTTGTCAATGTGGTACTTTATGGATTTGTTAATAACCAGGATAATCATCTAATAGTATATGATAAAATGGACGTTGAGCCCCACCCGCATTACGGCAGGATCTGGAAACAATAGTCGTCGGGTGCGGTTTTTTGCAGCCAGCGCTTATAGAGTGCGGGCCTCGCAAAGCTGATTAAAACCAAGTCGTCGGCCAGGGGGGCCATCTCGTCCTGCCATTGCCTCAGCCGGTCGGGCGAGGTGGGAGCGTCGATCAAAAGCCCGTCGAACCCTTGAGCTTCGATACCACGGAGCATCACAACAGTCGGCAAATCGGGTCGTTGCCACCATTGGACATGACGCTGCATAGGGCCGGAAAACTTCGCCGTGATTTTTGAGCTTGCCACGGTAAACAGCACGGTCCGGTTACCGGCCTCGGCAAACAGCAGGCGTAAATCGCCGTCCAGATAGGGGGGCCGCGCAATGCGAGCGGCTTGGAGCAGCCGGCGTACATCGGGCATTTGCACCGGATCGAAGAAAACCATTTCCAGCGGGGTGTGGGGATTGGATTCTGTGAAAATGGAGAGGGCGCGTGCAACATATTCAAGATCGGTGGTGGCTGGAGGGATCAGCAGCTGATAGGGCTGGGTGACACGGCGGGCTGTTGCCGCCAGATCAACCGGGGTCCTTCCCTGGCGCAGACACACCTTGCTGAACAACCGATGATTGTCTACCGCGACCGGCATATCCGCCGCGGTCGCAATGTCTGTCTCATTTCCCGTGCGCCAGGCCAAATCGAGATCCGGCATGGGATAGAGGGAAACATCCAAGCGGCTTTCGGCGTGGTCGAAGGAGCGCAGGATATTGGTTTGGGAGAAGGTCGGTGTTTTGATGACGGTGTAGGGCGGATCTTTTTCATACACCAGTCCGAGGCTACGGGCGCAGCGGCGAAATTCCGTGCCCGGCAATACCGACAGGGGGAAGACCTGAATGTCGTCATGCAGTCCGTGGTCCACCACGAATTGGATGGTCTCTTGGAAACCGTGCCAGTCATCGCCAGGAAGTCCCACGATCAGGTCCACCGCGGTGGTAATCTGTCGTTGTTTTAACGCTTGCACGCCTTTCAGGAAACGATCCAAATCTGCAAAACGGCGCATTTGTGCCAAGGCCTTGGGATTGGTGCTCTGCAACCCGATTTCAAACCAGGTAAATCCGGCGGTGGCCAACAGATCGGCCAACTCGTCATCTACCGCATCGGCACGAATCTCGCTGATCAACGAGAGGCGGTGTTCCTTGTTGAGGAGAGCGATCTGCTTGAGCAATGGTTTCAGGCCTGGGCGACTGTTCAGGGATGGGTCCAGAAAGTAGACCTCTTTGACGTTCCGCGCCAAGGCCCATTCGACACCGTCCAGAACCCAATGATCCGCTTTGAACTCCGGCCGTCGCCGGGACTTGCTGTAAAAGCAATATGCACACACATACGGGCACCCGCGCATCGTCTCCAGCAGCATGGTGTTTTCGATCTGGGGGATCAATGGTGCAGAGAGATAGGGGC
>JBAQGR010000847.1:0-2147 GCA_049287895.1 Desulfatitalea sp. | reverse complement strand
GATTCGGTCCGGTTCATAGGCCCGCTCCAGGACGACGAACTGGTCCGGGTCTTCAGCACGAGTCATCTCTTCTGCATGCCCTACGCCTATGAGGGCTTCGGCATCGCCATCCTGGAGGCCATGGCCTTTGGTCTGCCGGCCATCGGCTGCCGGGACGGCGCGGCGGGCGAGACCATCCCGCCATGGGACCAATGGATTTCTACTGCGCCCCGGCGACCTGGCAGGATTGGCGCCGCTGCTCGCAAAATTGCATTGCGATCGCGGGGAGTTGCAACGCATGGCGCTTGCCGCCCGCACGACCTATATGAATAGTCCGACCTGGCACGATGGCGTACAGGCCATCGACCGCTTCCTGCAACAGGTGAAGAATAACCATGCCGAAGGATAAATTCAGCGACAACCCAATGCATCCGGCCGCGGCGGATAAAGCGCAAAATGACTTTTGCCCCCGCTATCTGGCCGCCAAGAAGGCCATTGACGACCGGGCCTTGAACCACCACGTGTGGGAGACGTTGCGCCTGGCACTGGCCCAGACCGCGGGCCGGGAGCCGCTGAAAATTATCGAGATCGGGGCCGGCATCGGCACCATGCTGGAGCGGGTCGTGGAGCGAGGATTGCTGCCAGGCCCGGCCGTTTATGTGGCCAGCGACAGCGACCCGGGCCAACTCAGGGCCACCCGCCAAGAACTCTCCCAATGGGCGCAAAAGCGCGGCGATACCTTGTCCTGGAGCGGAGAACACCAATGCCGGCTGCGTACCGCGGACATCGACGTGTCGGTAGTACTTGACCTGGCAAGTGCCGAAGAACTATCGGACCGGTCCGATACGCTGGGCCTCTTCGATCTGCTGATCGCCCACGCGGTGCTCGATCTGGTGGACTTTCCCGCCGTGCTGCCGCGACTTTTGCTGCGGCTTAAAGAAAACGGTCTGGCCTATCTTACCTGCAACTTCGACGGCGATACCGTCTTTCTGCCGGAATGGGATGGCGAGCAGGAGATCATCCGGCGCTATCATGCCTCCATGGACGCACGGCTCGGCGGGGCAAGCCACACCGGCCGAAGACTTCTGAGCTTCCTGCAACGCCCTGGCCTGGAACTGCTGGCCGCCGGCAGTTCGGACTGGATCATCCATCCCCGCAACGCCGGCTACGCCACGGATGAAACCCTTTTCCTGCATGCCCTCATTGAAACCATCGAACGGGAGCTTGCGAAGAAGAATAGTCCGCCATCCAATCTGGCCGCCTGGGACCGACTACGGCACCAGCAGGTCGCGGCCGGCGAATTGTCTTTGATGGCCCGCCACCTCGATCTTTTGGCCCGCCGCCAGGGATTACGGCCATGAAGATCAGGATGCTGCCTTGGCGGACACTGCCGGCACTCTGTGCGGCCTTTCTCTTCCTTAGTGGTCTGCTGAACTTCGACTACCCGGGAGGCCTTACCTGGCGGATTTTGCTGCCGTCCATCGATGTCTGGCTGCTGTTCGTCTTGATGGCCATGGCTGCCTGCTATGGGAAGCGAGCACTTTTCTGGACCGGCCTGACGGTGGGTGTTCTCTTTCTGACTTTGCGCCTGTTCCGCATCGGCGATGCGGCGGTACCCTTGTATCTCAACCGGTCCTTCAACCTCTATATCGATTCCGGTTACCTCTTCGGCCTTTACGACCTGCTCAAAACCTCTGCCCGTCCGGGGGAGTTTCTGAAGCTGTCGGCCACCGCGCTGACGCTGGCCCTGACCGTTATTGCTTCGAGCGGTTATGCCTGGCGGACGGTGGCCAGGGCAGTAGCAGACAAGCGGGTCCGGATCTCCTTCCTGGTTGGATCGAGCCTCATCTTCGTTGCAGCATGGGTCTGGGACTGGCGTCCGGCCAGCCCGCCGGCAATCCTCCGTCTCGGTCAAGAGATCCTCTTGATTCAAGAACAGTTGGCGCAAACGCGGGCCTTTATCGCCCACCTGGAGAAGAACGCAAGCGACAGGGCAACAAGTCCTGTCTTCCTCAAAGGACTGGAGGGCGCCGATGTCCTGTTGTTCATGGTCGAATCCTATGGCAGCACCGTCTTCAGCCGGCCGCGCTACCGCCCGACCATGGAAGCCACCCTGGCCGATTTCTCCAAGGTCCTCGATCCGCATGGGTTCAAGGCGCTCTCCTCCT
>JBAQGR010000846.1:0-1724 GCA_049287895.1 Desulfatitalea sp. | reverse complement strand
GGATGAGGAGAGGTGCGCATGCTGAACGAGTTCAGCCATAAAGGGAAAACATACTGTATCAAGACGCCCATGGATTCGGATTATTCCAAGGATGAAGCGATCAAATTCAATCGTTTGCAAGATGTTCAATCGTTTTTCAAGGCCGCCCTGAACGATTCCGGCGCCTGGACCGTCATCATGAGCATCGCCAAGTGGAACTATCCATTCTCCTGCCGGCCGCCCAAAAGATGCCCCGAACCGGGCGATCAGGAGTTTTTCGATACATTCTGCCAGCAAATATTTACCGGTGAGCTGATTTTGATCGAAATGAAACCCGGAGCAACTTCGTCTGTCGATAATATAAATGATTTAAAATTGTTGCCGTGCTGCATAATAGAAATACAGAAGATAAATGGGATACTCACTTGTGGCAACATTTTAACGGGGGTAATAATTGGCCTGCCGGTTTTTAACGCTTTTTTCTATCCACCGGGATATAACCACTGGGCTAGTTTAGCTTCTACAGTAGTCAGCATTCGCAACGAAGATTGGGTTGGGCTTGTAGAAAGGGTAAAAATAGTGCCGCAAATGGCACGCCAATCAGCGCGTGAGGTTGCTCAGTACCATTGCATATTACACGAGAAAAACAAAAGTGTGCGAGAAATAATATTGTTTTGGAGAGGAGTTGCTGATGCACTTGTCTAATTTGATTAGGGTTGGTGTATGTATCGCTTCTCTCCTATTATTGACTAATTGCACGGCGACGAACAGTTGCGTTAGAGAGTCGGAGAACATTAGTGTTAACGAATATTTTAAGGACTTATTTAACCTGCTATCGGTGGATCAGGATGATAAGGTTGGCGACCTGCTCATAAAATGGTCCATTTATATTAATGAGCATGAATCTGCTTCAAATATAGATTACCTATCGTCACTTAGTGAGCTTCGATCAGGGTATGCCGACGCTATTGTCGATTTAAACAAGTGCATGGAAGGCACGAAGCGTTCAAAACAAAAACATTCATCGGTCTGGCTTGATGATTTAATTAAAAGATTCGGAATTGATTACATAAAGAATAACAGAGAGGCTGTTCTGGCGAACATCTCAATAGCTATTGGGAATGAAAAACGGATCTGTGACCCCCTTACCGCAAATGTGATATACAGGGAAACACTCCTTCGCGCAGCATATGGAAATTACCTGCAATTATTTAATGGCTTTTATGAAACCCTAATTTACGAGGACCAACAACGACTAAAAAGCAGGAAGGAAACCGTGGAAGCACTTTCATCATTCATGAATCAAGCTTCGATGGTTAAGGTCATTCTTGGTAATGGAAAACCGTCCTCATTGATTGCTGTGTTTGAGGCAAGAAGACTTAACGAAGAAATTTATCAATTTTTAAAGAAATATACCTACTCCCCAAATTTCGACCCAATGGTTGCACTTGATGATTTAAAGAAGATTGCTACTGAACAGTGAAGCCAATTGATTAACAGAGAATAACTGTTTAATGGAGTAATGTATTCGTTTGAATAGCCGCAAGCACATATTGGTTGCTTTTGTTGCAGTGTTATTACTTCTTCAATGTTCAGCGGGCGTGTTTGCGGGAGTACCTTTCGAAACAACTGTGCAAGAGCCTTATTACAACCTCTTAGATTCACTAAAAAACGACAAAGACCCAAATATAAAACTATTGTTGATAAAATGGGAGAACTATATAGAGTCCGTATCCACATATTCC
>JBAQGR010000845.1:0-2957 GCA_049287895.1 Desulfatitalea sp. | reverse complement strand
CGTTTGATTTGGTGGGCCGCTGGGGGGGTGAGGAGTTTGTCTGCATCGCGCGCAATGTGGCGCCGCCCATACTTTTGACCATCGCCAATCGCGTCCGCATGCTGATCGGAACTTCGACGATTCCAATCGGTGACCAAATGCTCGGCGTCACGGTCTCCATAGGCGCCACCATGGCCATGGCCGCGGACAGTATCAACACCCTGATCAAACGGGCCGACGAATTGATGTGCACAAGCAAAGCCAATGGCCGCAACCAGGTGACCTTGGGATAGATGTCGGCGGTGGCGCCTCATATCAGATGAAAACTGGATTCACTCTCGATAAGGTCCTCTCCATGAAACTATCCAAACATCGATGCATTCATTGGGGCTCGGTCGCGACGCTCCTTTGGGTCTGGTCGGTACTCGCCCCCGTTCCCTGCGAGGCCAAGATCTACAAGTATCAACGCGACGGGGTCTGGTACTACACCGATACGCCGCCGGCCAACCTGCCCAAAGAGAGTCAGCAGATGGAAGAGAGCAGCCCCGGCGCCGCGGCAGCGGCCCAGGCAGGCGCCCCTCTGCTGGCCGACTACCCGGCGCGCAATCCTATCGAACAAGCCGCGGCGGCCACAGTGGCCGTGAAAAGCAGTATGGGATATGGCAGCGGATTTTTCATTTCCACCGCCGGCCATATCATCACCAACAAGCATGTGGTGCGCAGCATCGAGCAGAAGAGCAGCGAAACCGAAAGCCGTATGAAGCAAATGGAAGCGCGCATCGAGGCCCTCGACCGCCAGTTTGGCGACGAGCGCCGGCGCCTGGAAAACTTCAAGACCCAGCTGGACCGGCTGAAAACGTCGGCTGCTGCCGAGACCCAACAGGAGCGCCGCCGCGCCTACCAGGAGGATTACGACGCCAACCGCCAGCGCTATGAGCAGTGGCGCAACGAATACGATCAGCGGATAAAAGCGTATGAAAAAGAAAAGAAGAGCTTTCGCGACGGCCGCCAAAGCTATGATTACAGCAAAAGCGTGGCCGACCTGGCCCAGAGCTTTACGATCATTTTAGCCGACAAGACCGAACTCTACGCCCGCCTGGTGCAAGTCAGCGCCGATCACGATCTGGCCCTGCTCAAACTGGACGGCTACCAAACCCCGGCGCTGTTGCCGGGCGCCCTGCAGTCGCTGGCCCAAAGCGAACCGGTCTATGCCATCGGCAACCCGGCCATGCTGCACAACTCGGTCACCTCGGGAGTCTTCTCCGGTTTCGAACAGGGTTTTCTGCAAACCAACGCCCAGATCTATCCGGGCAACAGCGGCGGCCCGCTGGTCACTGCCGAGGGCCGGGTTCTGGGCGTCAACACCTTTAAACAAATCACTCACAAGTTCGAAGGATTGGGATTCGCTATCCCCATCGACACGGCCCTGGGCGAGTTCCGCGCTCATCTGCCGCTCCGATAGAGGGCTACAATAATAGAAGTGGTTTAAAGCCTCCCCTCGGGCACAAGGTCAAGGCGGGGTGAGGCGGCCAACCGCAGGAATACATGTAGTATTTCGAGGATTGGACACCTCGCCCCAACGCAGAAATTGAGCCCGAGGGGAGGCTTTAAACCACTTCTAATCGATTTCGAATGGCCCAATATCCACCGGTGTCTGGCGGGCGACACCGTCGCGGTCAAAGGGTGTGGCGGCCAGCAACGTCCCCTGATCCAAAAAGGGAGCATTGCTGCCGGGCCGAAAATCTTCCACTGAACTGGGAAGTGCGGTGGGAAATCGGCTGAACCAGGCCGGATCGAAATCAGCGCGCGCGGTCTCGTCAGCTTCAACCGTTCGTCCGTCGAAATGCCCTGCCATATAGTAGTTGCCGCTGTAATCGTTATCCGCCACCGTGTCATCCACTTCCATCCAGATAGCATTGGGGTTAGCGCTGACTGTGGACCCGCTGATGGTCACGCCGGCAAACAGGTTGTTGGCCACCGTGTTGCGCGTCGAGTGGACAACGAATTGCAGCATCTGGCGTGTGTTGCGGGCGATGAAGAGATTGTGCGCCACGGTGTTGTCGCTCGATCCCAGATTGGGGTTGTCGGTCTCCTGCCAGAAACTGACACCGTGGCGTTCATAGAGCGCGAAGATGTTGTTGCGCACCAGGCTGCGGCGCACCGAAGTAAAATTGGCGCCCTGGGCCAACCCGTGGTGAAAGAAGTTGGCTTCCACCAACATGTAATCCGAGGCGCCCCGGCCCCCTTCACCGCTGCCGGCCCAAGCATCGCAATCCGCAGTATTGACGTCGTCGCAGGTAAAATTGGGATCGGCGTTGATCTGGAAATCGGACGAGACATTGCTGTGCAGTTCATTGTAACGCACGATGTTCCAGTCGCTGCCGTTGGAGATATAGAGGCCATGGCCGTCACCGCTGCCTGCATTGCGGCCCAGATTGCCCTCGAACACGGCCCAGTCGGACTGCCCAGTAAAAAATGGATCGTTGTTCTGATTGTGTCCCTCGCAATTCAAAACCGCGATGCCCCTTTGATGGTCGCTGGCGCCGAAATCGGCCCCCACGGCGCGGACACCGTAGTTGCCGCCGTTGAACTCGAATCCATCCACGGCGATGTAGTCCGCGGCCTCCAGGTTAAAACATGTGCTTCGTCCGCTGGCGCAGCAATCCATAACCACCCCGCGGCTGCCATCCGCTTCACGCTCGGCATACAGGATGATGGGGTCGTCGTATGTGCCGCTCTGATCTTCTCCGAGTTCCTGGCATCCGGCATAGTGTCCCCGCAGGAAATAGACCATGATGCCGGGCTCTACTGCCGCCAACCCGGCGGATACCGAAGCCGGCGTGCTGCGGGTGGCACCGTTACCACTGCCGGTGGGGCTGACATAGATCGTTTCCACGGGAGTATAGGCGCTATCGGTATAATAGCGGTTGAAGCGCTCGTCAAAATCGAAATATTGACCACCGCGGACCACGGATATC
>JBAQGR010000844.1:0-2674 GCA_049287895.1 Desulfatitalea sp. | reverse complement strand
GCTTCAAGAGCGCCCGGAGAATGCCGTGACCCCCAAGCGCAACCCCAAGCTTAAATTGCTCAAAGCGCCGGAAACCCACCCGGCCGTTCCGGCCTTGCGCATCACGGCCTTGAACCAGTTTTTCACCGTGGCGGGCCAGGAGGCCTGGGTGCTGCGCGGACTCGACCTGGAAGTGGCGCCCGGCGAACTGGTCTGCATCCTTGGGCCCAGCGGGTGCGGCAAGAGCACCCTGCTGAAGATCATCGCCGGCTTTCTGGCGCCCAGCAGCGGCCAGGTGCTGGTGCATGGACTACCGGTGGTCCGACCGGGAGCCGACCGTTGTGTCGTTTTTCAGGAGGATGCGCTCTTCCCGTGGCTCACTGTGGCCGAAAACATCGCCCTGGGCCTCAAGGGGCGGCTGCCCAGGCCCGAGCGAGAGAAAGAAGTAGAGCGCTTTTTAGCCATGGTAGGATTGAGCCCCTATCGCGGCTACCTGCCGCGCCAGCTTTCCGGAGGCATGAAACAGCGTGTGGCCCTGGCACGCGTGCTGGTCCTCAAACCCCAGTTGCTGCTCATGGATGAACCGTTCGGCGCCCTGGACGCCCAGACCCGCGAAGAGATGCAGAAATTACTGCTCGGCGTGTGGCGCGAGCTGGGCCATACGATCCTTTTTGTAACCCACGATATCAGCGAAGCCATTGTCCTGGCCGATCGGATCGTGGTGCTGGACAAAATCCCGGGCCACAAGTACCGCACGCTGGCAGTGCCGCTGGACCGCCCGCGCGAAACCGAAAGCGACGCGTTTCATCGCTTCTATCGACGCTTGAGAAGTGACTTTTTAAAATAGTCCAACGGAGTTCGAATGCACACCTGGATCGCCGTCATCGTACTGGGCATCATCGAAGGGATTACCGAATTTCTACCCATCTCTTCCACGGCCCACCTGCTCATCGCCGAGCACTGGCTGCCGCGCCAGAGCGACCTGTTCAACATCGTCATCCAAAGCGGCGCGGTCATCGCCGTGCTGCCGCTCTTTCCCCAACGGCTGCACCAATTCTTCTTCCAATGGCGCGAGCGCGACACCCAGGACTATGCCTTGAAGATCGCCGCGGCCTTCGTCATCACCGCCGTCGGAGGTTTGCTGCTCGACAAGTTTGGTTTCGAACTTCCCGAAGAACTCGGGCCGGTGGCCTGGGCCATCTTGCTGGGCGGGTTCGGGTTCCTGGCGGTGGAGGCGTGGTTACGCGGCCGGCCATTCAATGACGCGGTGACCTGGTCCATCGTCGTGGCCGTGGGGTTGGGCCAGCTCGTGGCCGCGGTCTTTCCCGGCGCCTCGCGCTCGGGCACCACGATTCTGGCCATGCTCCTGTTGGGCTTGAGTCGGCCGGCGGCCACCGAGTTCTCCTTCCTGGTGGGCATTCCCACCATGCTGGCCGCGGGCGGCCTGAAGATCTTCAAGGCCGTAATGCATCCGGTGCCCGGCGCCGCGGCCGAAGATTGGGCCATGGTGCTGCTGGGCTTCTTCGTCTCGGCCGTGGTGTCGTTCGTGGCCGTCAAGTGGCTGCTGACCTACGTCCGCTCCCACACCTTCACGCTCTTCGGCTGGTACCGCGTCGGCCTGGGGGCCGTGCTGTTTCTGATGCTCTTCTTCGGTGCGTCAGGCTAACTACAGCCCGCCAGAAGTGTTTTCAAAACCTGCTATGCCATTTTTGCAAAATTGGCCACACCCGCGCGAAAAACTTCCGGCGTCGGCAGCAGGCTGACCACCACGAAGCCTTCGCGATTGAAATCGTAGAAGAAGCCCGGATGGACCAGGGTGTTGTGCTGGTCGAGAAGGCGCAGGACACGCTCTTCGTCACCGAGGGCGTCGCGGATATCCACGATGGCGTACCAGCCGCCCTCACGCAGAAGCATGCGGCTGTGAGCGCTTTGGGACACCTTATCGCGAAGATAGCGGCTGTTCTCTTCGATGCGCGCGCTCAATTGCTGTTGAATGGGACGGCGCGTTCCCAGCAACGGCTCAACCGCGTGCTGGACCGGCGTGGAAACCGAAAGGTAGAAATCGAGCAGTGCTTCCAGGCGCTCGCAGGCATTGCGGACGAGCGCTCCCTCGCCTCCCACCGCGATCCAACCCAGCTTGACCTGGGGCAGGGCCACCATTTTGGAAAAGCCGTTCAGCACGAAGGTGAGCGCCCGGGTCTGGCCCACGGCTGTCCTCACCCGCTCCGGCGGGGCCTCCGCCGCCGCATAGTCGGCGAACACTTCATCCACGACCAGTGCCAGCGCGTGCCGGCGGCAGATGTCGTCCAGAGCCCCCAGTTCCGCTCTCTTTACATACGACCCGGTGGGGTTGTTGGGGTTGACCAGCACCACGGCGCGGGTTCTGGGCGTCACCAGGGCCTGGAGCACCTCCAGATCGATGGTCCATCCGGCCAGTTCGTCGTAGCGCAACGGGTAGGCCACGGCGGCCAATCCTTCGAAACGGGCCAGATAGGCCAGCAAGGGATAGCCCGGCGTGGGGATGAGTACCTCGTCGCCCGGATCGGCCAGCAGCTTGAACAAAAGGCTGTAAGCGTCGCTAGTGCTGGCCGTCAAAAAGAGCCGCTCCGCATCCATTGTACATCCCTGCCCGCGGTAGTAATCGGCGATGGCCCGCCGGGCGGACGGCAACCCGCGCGGATCGGGCTCATAGACC
>JBAQGR010000843.1:0-6472 GCA_049287895.1 Desulfatitalea sp. | reverse complement strand
CAAGGCTTCGATCAGGTGGTGCAGCAAGACCATGTGACCCGAACCTTGACCAATGCCATCAGCGCGGGCAGGGTATCCCACGCCATTTTGTTTACCGGCCCGCGTGGCACCGGCAAAACAACGGTGGCGCGGATTATGGCCAAGTCGATGAATTGCGCCCAAGGGCCCACGCCCACACCGTGCAACGCCTGCCGCTCCTGCGTGGAAATCACCAACGGTCATGCGGCGGACGTCTTCGAGATCGACGGCGCCTCGAACAACAGCGTGGATCAAGTGCGGGAGTTGCGTGAAAATCTGAAGTATATGCCGTCCCACAGCCGGTATAAAATCTACATCATCGATGAAGTGCACATGCTCAGTCTGGCGGCCTTCAATGCGTTGCTCAAGACCCTGGAGGAGCCGCCCGCCCACGTGCTCTTCGTTTTTGCCACCACCGAGCCGCAAAAAATTCCGGTCACCATTCTATCGCGCTGCCAGCGGCATGACTTGCGCAGGATCGATTTGGCGGCCATCGTCGCCCAGATGCAGCAGATATGTGCCCAGGAAGGGGTTTCCATTCAAGAGGAGAGCCTGGCGCTGATCGCCCGGGAAGCCGGCGGCAGTATGCGGGACGCCCTGAGCCTGTTGGACCATGTGCTGACCTGTGCCGAAGGCCCGGTCACAGATGAACTGGTTGCCGAGCTTTTGGGTGCAGCGGAACAGAGACACCTTTTTGAACTCTCCGCGGCGGTCCTTGCCCGCGACATCCAGCAGGTTCTCGCAAAAGTGGATGGCGTATGGCGCCAGGGCCTGGAGATGAAGCGTTTTTATGCCGACCTGGTAGCCCATTTTCATAATTTGGCCATGGTCAAGCTTGGGGAGCGCGCCAGTCGGCTGGTGGACCTGCCTGTCCATGCCATCAAGCAGATGCACACCCAGGTGCAAGACATACCGGAGAGTTTTCTCATTCAAGTGCTCGACCAGCTGTTTTCGGCCGAACCGTCGATCAAACTCTCCGGTCAGCCCAAGCTGGCTTTGGAAATGGTTTTTTTGAAGCTGTTTCAAACCCCGCCGCTCTTGCCCATCGACCGTTTGATCGATCAGATAGACCAGTTGCGATCCACTTACGCTCCTGTCCGCACGCTCCCGCTATCAGAGCCGGCAACTGGGCCTGGGGTTTCCGCGACTTCGCCGGCAGCCGATGCGAGTGGACCAGCGGAGCCATCGTCGCTGCAGTTTGTTTCGAATGGCCCGCCTCTACCGCAATTGGAAAAACCATCGCCGCGGGGAACCATGCTTTGGGATCAAATACTTCATCGCGTCGAAGAGGAAAAACCGTCTCTGTTGGGATTTCTCAAAAAATGCCGCTCCGGCGGCGTGAGCGGTTCCCAATTGGCCATCGAGGTGTGCGGCAATGAGTTTACCTTCAAGAGTATCCAAAAGCATGCCGGCTACCTTGAAGAGATCTGCGCCCAACTGGCGGGTCGACCCATAACGCTCAGCTTGGCGGCCAATTGCGAAGATGCCGGTTTGAAGCAGAAGGAGAAACAAAAGACGGAACAGCTCAAGCAAAAAGCCTTGAGCCATCCACGCGTAATGGAGACAATCGAGTTGTTTAACGGCAAAGTGATCGATGTCAAATTGCCATAGGAGGTGCGGGTTATGAAGGGTATGGGAAACATGATGAAGCAGGCGCAAAAGCTTCAATCACGAATGCTCAAACTTCAGGAAGAGTTGGCGGACAAAACGGTCGAGACGACCGCCGGCGGAGGTATGATCAAGGTGGTGGCCAATGGCCGCACGCAGATCGTTTCGATCACTATGGATAAAGAGGTGGTCGATCCGCAGGACGTGGAGATGTTGCAGGATATGATTTTAGCGGCCGTGAACGATGCCCTGGCCAAAGCCCAGGAAATGGTGTCCGCTGAAATGGGTAAGATAACGGGCGGGTTCAATCTTCCTGGAATATTATAGCGAGCGGGCCATGCAGCACTACCCCAAATCGATTCGAGAACTGATCCGCGGTTTGTCCAAGCTTCCCGGGATCGGTGAAAAAACGGCGGAGCGTCTGGCGATTCATATTCTGCGTAAACCCTTGAGCGACGCCGAAGCGCTGGCCCACAGCATCGTGACCGTCAAGCAGAAGGTGCGGCTGTGCGCCCGGTGTTACGGCCTCAGCGACGACGAGCAGTGCGACATCTGCCGGGACGCTTCCCGCGATGAATCGCTGCTGTGCGTGGTCGAGCAGCCGGCGGACATGATCGCCCTCGAAAAATCAGGCGCGTTCAGAGGATTGTACCATATTTTGGGCGGCACCCTGGCGCCCATGGAAGGCGTGGGGCCCGGGGATCTGCGTCTGCGCGAGCTGTTTGAGCGTGTCAAGCAGCACGGCGTCAAGGAGATTATTCTGGCAACCGGCACCAGCGTGGAGGGTGAATCCACGGCGGCTTACATCGCTCAGCAGCTGGCAGGGCAGAACGTTGGCTTGAGCCGCATCGCATCGGGTGTGCCGGTGGGTGGGGACTTGAAGTATATCGATCAGATGACCCTCAAATGCGCGTTGGACGGCCGCCATGCCCTCTGATACTCCCGTGCGCGCTTCCGATCTCTTCGATTGCACCCAATGCGGCGAGTGCTGCAAGGGCTATGGCGGCACCTATGTTTCCGAAGCGGATATCGTTGCCATCAGCCGTTATTTGAACTTAACTCCGGCCACGGTTCGCAGCCGCTACTGTGTGCTCTCGGGAGGCAAACCCCTTTTGGCCCAGCAACCTGACGGCTATTGTATCTTCTGGAAGCAAAACTGCACCATTCATTCGGTAAAACCCCGCATGTGCCGACGATGGCCTTTTATTCCCGGCGTGCTGGTGGATATCGGCAACTGGCGGACGATGGCCGACGCTTGCCCCGGCATTCACAGAGACGCGGACGAAGCAGCCTTGCGCCAATATGTGCAATACTCCCTCGAGATTGAAAAACAGTGAGAATACGCTGCCGGCAAGGGGAGAACAAAGGAAAGCAATGATCGGCGTATTCGATTCCGGTATCGGCGGATTGACCGTCGTTCGGGCACTGCTCGATCGCTTGCCCGATCACGATATCACCTATCTGGGCGACACCGCTCGCACGCCTTACGGCAGCAAAAGCGCGGCCACCATCGTCAAATACTCCTTGAAAAATACGGAATTCCTGTTGCGTCAGGGCGCCCAGCTCATCGTGATCGCCTGCAATACCGCCTCCAGCTATGCTTTCGAAGCGGTCCGCGATCAATTCCAGATGCCCGTTTTTGAAGTCATCGGACCGGGCGCGCGCCTGGCAGTGGCACGTTCGCGGCGAGGGCGCATCGGGGTTATCGGCACGCGGGCCATGGTGGCCAGCGGCATCTACGCGGAAAAGATCAAACGGGAAAAGCCCGATGCCCAGGTGTTTGCCGTGCCCTGCCCATTGCTGGTGCCGCTGGTGGAAGAGGGCTGGATCAACAAACCGGAAACCGCCATGATCGTGCGCAAATATCTGCTTCCTTTGAAGACCCGCCGGATCGATACATTGATTCTGGGCTGCACCCACTACCCGGTGCTACGCCAGGTCATTCAGCGTAAGATCGGGGCGCGCGTGGCCTTGGTGGATTCGGCCGAGGCCATCGCCGAGCAGGTGGGCGCCTGCCTCGATGTCCCCCGTCCGGTGGAACCGAGACCTGGTCGAAGTCACCGACTTACTGTTTTTGTCACCGATATCGCGGAGCAATTCCGTAAAACCGCCCAGTTGATTCTGCGGCAGCCCGTCACCATTCACCAGGCCGATTTGTAACCCCTTCCGCTTTGATGAAACCGTGGCTAATGCCCGATGATCCCATGGCGTTCCATCCTCCTTTTGCGGTCGGCGAGTACCAAAAATCTCGTATAAGATAAGGTAGTTCCGCCTTGACAGCCCCCGGCTTCTATGTCATCGTAAAAACTAAAAGATGTTCAGCGCCATGAGGTGCGTGATACTCTATGAGACAAATTTTAAATAGGAGGCCGTGATGTACCGCAAAACGATAGCGCTATTCGCAATGTTGACGCTTCTGGTATCGTGGGGCTGCATGGAAAGCATGGTGCAGCCTGAAGCAAAAACCGATACCGGCGAAGCCATGGGACTTCCACCTTACAACGGACCACGGGCAAAGGTTGCGGTGGCCGATTTTGACTGGAAGGTAGGCGAAGAGGGCAGCAAGACCAAAATGAGCTTCGGCGGGCAGACCTTGGAAGTCGCCCATACCGAATCGAGCGGATATACCACCGGCCTGAGAGACATGCTGACCACGGCCATGGTGCAGACCAAACGCTACCGCGTCCTGGAGCGCCAGAATCTGGATTCGTTGAAGCAGGAAATGGCCCTGAGCGACTCCGGCTACACCGACAAGAGCGGCAAGAAAAAGGGAAAGGTCCGCGGAGCTGATCTTCTCATCATGGGTGCGGTAACCGGTTGGGAGCCGGGTACCTCGGGGGGCGGCGGCGGTATCGGCGGCGGCACGCTGCAAAAAGCCACGGCTTTATTCGGCGCTGCCAAAGGCGCCTATTCCAAATCCTCTATGGCCATGGATATGCGCATTGTGGATACCGAGACCTCCGAAGTGTTGGCGGCCACCCGCGTCGAGGGTGTGGCCAAAGATGTCAACCTGGGTGGCTTTTTAGGTGCCTTAGGAGGTTCCGGCGGCATGGCCGGTGGGCTTGGCGCCTATGCCAAAACCCCCATGGAAAAAGCCATCCGTACCTGTATTTACAACGCCGTGAAGTACATCGTGGACAATACGCCGCAGCAGTATTTGAAATACTAGTCTCGTAAAAATATCCTAAACCTCCCGTGACGCCTCCGCGCGCGGGAGGTTTTTTGTGGCCGGTAGGGGCGGATCTTGTATTCGCCCTGGTGCGCGAAAGCACCTGGGCAGATAATGCTATGGCAAGCGGGTAGGTGAAGGGGTCGTCCCTAAGAGGTGGTTTTGCTGTGTTGCAGCCGCTTTTCCCCGCCGGCTTAATTATTCAGTGCCTTTGAAATCCGTTCTTGGGCCGGCAGATCCTTGCGTTCCAATATGGCGCGTATGGTGGATATGCGTTCCTCCAGCTCAGCCACTGTCATTTCCAGGTTCTGGATAGTTTCTCCAGAGGCTTGTTCGGTCACCTCCATGGCAACGCGCAGGTCGCTGGCATTTTTCATCAAATGCTTCAAGTTCTGAATCTTGGCCAGGCGTAAAATCAATTCATCCATGTTGATCGGTTTTTGCAGATAGTCGTTGGCGCCTTTCCGCATGGCGACAATGGCATTGTCGATGGAACCGTGGGCCGTAATCAGGATCACCTCGGTTTTAAGATTGTTCTCCTTGGCGGTTTCCAAAACGCCGATACCGTCCACACCGCCCGGCATCATCAGGTCGGTGAGCACCACATCGTAATAGGCGTGGGTAAGCATGCGCACGGCCTCCACGCCCGTGGCCGCGGTTTCGACTTGATAATCGTCTTTGGACAACCGCTTGGTCAGAAGCGAACGGGTCACCGGGTCATCATCCACCACTAAAACTTTGAGTGCTTGCATTGTGCTTCCCTCCAAAGGAAGTTGAACATCTTCGTTCCCTTTTATCGCAACTGGTAGAAGATGGATTTCAAGTGGCGTTTGGGCACAAAGCGCGGGCAAACGCCGGTCAACGATTCGGTTGCGCCAATAACTAAATAGCCGTCCGCTTCCAGGCTGTCGGCAATTTTGTGGAACACTTTGATGCGATCCTCCAGCGTGAAATAGATGGCCACGTTTCGGCAAAAAATGATATCGAATTTACCCAAGGGAGCAAAGGACTCCATCAGATTGAACTTTCGAAAGGTGGCCATGGAGCGTATCTCGTCGTTGATTTTCCAGGTTTCACCGATGGGGGCAAAGTAGCGTTGGAGTCGTTCACGCGGCAGGCCGCGTTCAACTTCGAATTTGTTGAAGGCCCCATAACTGGCCTGTTTGATGGCTGTGTCGGAGATGTCCGTCCCCATCAATTTGAGCGTAAAGTTATGGCTCGGACCCAACAGCTCCCTTAAGACGATGGCGATACTGAAGATTTCCTGACCCGTAGAGCAGGCCGCGCTCCAGATGCGAATGGGAACCGAAGCGCCCTTCGGCGTCGACTTGGACCGTAGATCAATTACTTCGGGAATGATTTTATGTTTGAGCAAATCGAAAGGTGAGGTATCCCTGAAAAAGAGCGTTTCATTGGTGGTGATCGCGTCAATGATCTGCTTTTCGAGCAGTTTGGCGCTATCCGATTTGGCCTTGTAATAAAAGGCCGTGAACGAGTCGCACTTTTCACTCTCCAGCAGCCTGCCCAGCCGGGTTTCCAGTAAATAGGCTTTGGACGCCTCGATGTGAATACCACATAAACTATAAATATATTTTGAAAATAACTGTACTTCCGCCGGAGCGATTTTAATAGTGTTTCTCATCCCGGGAAATGGTTTGGAGCCGGCCTTAGCCGCAA
>JBAQGR010000842.1:0-15437 GCA_049287895.1 Desulfatitalea sp. | reverse complement strand
GCGCCCGGCGGGAACAGATCCTCAAGGCAGCGGAAACAATTTTCGCTGAAAAGGGTTTCCACGAAACCACCATTTCCGACATCGCCAAAAGCGCGGGGCTTTCGGAACCGACCCTCTACGAATATTTTTCGTCCAAAGAAGATATCCTGTTCACGATACCGGAAGAGACCTCATGCAAGCTGGGCGAGCTGATCGACTTTCATCTGAAGATGACCAAGGGTACGGCCGCCAAGCTGAGGGCCATGATCTACATCATCTTCTGGATTCACCAGACCGATCCCAGCTATGCCGCCGTCAGTTACCTGATTCTCAAACAGAGCAGCCGCTTTTCCAAAAGCGCGGGCTACGCCGTTCTGCGCCGGCGGTTGCGGCCTTTGATCGACGTGGTCGAAGAGGGGATCGCCGGCGGCGAGATCCGCGCCGGGTTCACGCCCTATTTTATCCGCTCGGTGATCCTGGGCACCATCGAGCACCTGACCACGCGCAAGGTGTTGCTGGGGACCGAAGACAACCTGCTCGACTATGTCGATCCCCTGATGGATCTGCTGCTGGGTGGCATCCAGCCGGACAGGGCGCCGGGCCATCTGTGCCTCAAGGTGACCATCGCACCGGAGAGCGAAGAGGCGCCGGCCGCTCGGCAAGCAACCCCGAAGAAACGGAAAGAGGAAGCAGAAACTTTTTAATTAGCATTACCTAAGCCGGACGAGCCGGAACCAAAAAGTTGGACTCAATAAAAAACTCTGTAAACTTTTGCCTGCTGTGGTTTCGCAAACGTCTTCTATAAATTTGTACACAGAATGCATTCAATTTCATTGCTAAGGGACTAACTCAAGGAGGTGTGGACATGGAGCGCATTTGGATGAAGAACTGGCCTGCGTTTATCCCCCAGGAGGCGAGCTATCCCAAAGGCAAAAAACCTGTTTTCGAGTATCTGCGCGACAATGCCCGGGCATTTCCGGAGCGCACGGCCATCATCTTCTACGGCAAGGAGGTGACCTATGGCGAGTTGGACCGCAAGTCCGAGCAGTTCGCCCGCTTCCTGCTGGACAGGGGCTTGAAGAAAGGCGACCGCGTGGCGCTCTTCATGCCCAGCTGTCCCCAATATCACATCGCCCATTACGGTATCAGTAAAATGGGCGGCGTGATCGTGCCGTGCAGCCCGCTCTTCAAGCAGTGGGAGCTGGCCTATCAGCTGCGCGACACCGAGACCACGGCGATCGTGACCCTCGACCTGCTCTATCCGGTGGTGGCCTCCGCCGGCGAAGAGTGCGACCTGAAAACCGTGGTAGTCACCAGTCTGCACGATTTCCTGCCCCAGGCGCCGACCATGAACCCGGTGCCCATGATGGCGGCCCCCAAAAAGAGCTTCCCGGATACCCTTGAGTTCATGGAGATCTTCACGCGCTATCCGTCGGAGCCGGTGCGCTGCGATGTGGGGCTCGGCGACACGGTCCAGTTGCAGTTTACCGGCGGCACCACCGGCCTGCCCAAGGGAGCGGTCCTGACCCATGGCGGCAAACTGTTCAAGGTGGCGACCCTGATGAATGTTCTGGGCGCCAACATGGCCTATCTCGGCCACCCGGGGGATACATTTACCACCCTGGCTATCCTGCCCACCTTTCACATCGCCGGCATGCTGGGCGCCGTGGATACCATGATCGCCCAGGGCGCCACCCAGGTGCTGATGACCATGTTCGATCCAGTGGCCGCCATGCAGGCCATCGACCGCTACAAGGTGCATTTCTTCCAGGCGGCCGTGCCCATGAACCTCGCCATCATGGGGCATCCCGAACGCAAGAAGTACGACCTCTCCTCGCTCAAGCTGTGCCTGACCACCAGCTTCGGTGTTCAGCTCACCGAAGAGATCGTCCGGCGCTGGACGGCCGACACGGGCGGCTGCCTGCTGGCCGAGGCGGCCTATGGCCTGACCGAAACCCACACCTTCGACACCTTCATGCCCCTGGATCGGCCGAAATACGCCGCGGGCTGCCAGGGAATTCCCATCCCCGGCCAGCAGATCAAGATCGTCTCCTGGGAAGATCGTGGCCGCGAAGTGGCTGTGGGCGAGATGGGCGAGATCGCGCTGAAGAACCCCGCTGTGTTGCAAGGCTATTGGCACCGGCCGGAAGAGACCAAGAATTCTGTGGTGGACGGATGGGTTTATACCGGTGATATGGGACGGTTCGACGCAGAGGGCTACCTTTACTTCCTGGGCCGCAAGAAGGAGATGATCAAGGTGTCGGGCTTCAGCGTCTTCCCCGAAGAGGTGGAGACGTTCCTGCTGCAGCACGAAGCCGTGGACAAGGTGGCCGTGATCGGCGCGCCCGATCCCAAGAAAGGCGAGGTCATCAAAGCCTACATCGTTCCCAAGCCGCAATTCAAGGATAAGATCGACGCCGAGGCGATCATCGCCTGGGCCAAACCGCGCATCTCTTCCTACAAGGTACCCCAGGCCGTGGAGTTCCGGTCGGAGCTGCCCATGAGCGGCCTGGGCAAGGTGCTGCGGCGGGTGCTGGTCGATGAGGAGTTGAATAAAGGTAAGCAGTAAAAACCCTGGCGGAAAGTCAAAATCCGCCAGGGTGCGCCCAAGCTACTATAGATAAACTATGGTGCGCCGCCGGCCGGAACCGCCTCTTCGGTCGGCGGCGCCATCTCCTGTTCGATCTCTTTCATAGCACGTTTCATCTGGCGCAAGGCCTGACGAATGCGGTGCTCGTTTTCCACCAGGGCGATGCGCAGATAGCCTTCGCCCTCTTCGCCGAAACCGATGCCAGGCGCCAGGGCCACATTGGCGCGCTGCATCATCTGGACCGAAAACTCCAAGGAGCCCATGCGGTCGAAGGGCGGAGGGATCTTGGCCCACACGAACATGCCGGCCTTGGGCTTCTTGATCGGCCAGTCCATGCGCTCCAGGCCTTCGCAGATCACATCGCGGCGGTGTTGGTAGATATTGGCCTGGTGGATCACATCCTCGTCGCAATGACGCAGGGCCACGATACCGGCCACCTGGATGGCTGAGAAAATCCCATAGTCGTAGTAGCCCTTGATCTTGCGCAGGCCGCCCACCATCTCCGCGTTGCCCAGACAGTACCCCAGGCGCCAGCCGGCCATGTTGTAAGATTTGGAGAAGGAGCCAAACTCCACGCCCACATCCATGGCGCCCGGTACCTGCAAAAAGCTGGGCGCCACGTAACCGTCGAAGGTGATCTTGTTGTAGGCGAAATCGTGGATCACCATGAAGCCGTACTTCTTGGCCAGATAGACCACCCGCTCGTAAAGCTCCATGCTGCCCAAAACCCCGGTGGGGTTGTGGGGATAGTTGAGAATCAGCACCTTGGGCCGCGGATAGACATTGGCGCACATGAATTCCAGATGCTCGAGAAAGGCGCCCTCCTCTTCCAGGGGGATGCGCAGCACGCTGGCGCCGGCGATGATGGCCGCATAGATGTGCACGGGAAAGGCCGGGGCCGGCACCAGCACCGTGTCGCCGGGGCCGACCAGGGCCAGGCAGAGATGCGAGATGCCCTCCTTGGAGCCGATGGTGCACAGCACTTCGGCATCGGGGTCCAGGGTCACGCCGTAATCCTTCTGGTACGACTTGGCGATCTCGATGCGCAAGTTGCGCATGCCGTAGGCCACTGGATAGCGATGGGTCTTGGGGTCGTTGGCCGCTTCGAGCAGCTTGGCGATGACCGGCTCGGGGGCCGGGTCAACCGGATTGCCCATGCCCAGGTCGATGACGTCGTCGCCTTTCCAGCGCTTCTCCATCTTCATCTGATTGATCATGCCGAAAAGGTAGGGCGGCAGTTGAGACATGCGCCGGGCAAATTGAATGGTTTGTTTTTCGGGTTGCGTCATCGCTCGATTCTCCTTTGCAAACAAAAGCCCCGGATCGTTGGCTTCGATCCGGGGCTTCAAACAGAGCGCCACGGACCGACCGTTACAGCCCGTGGCGTGGTTTCAACGAGGTTACATCATGCTACTCGCCGCCTCCCGCCCGAGCTGTGCTGCGCGCGGCGGCCGCGGCGTTGAGGTACAATTTCAATCGCATGTCGGCCTGCTTTCAAAAAGTTATTTTACTATAGAGATCGCCGGACGTTTTTGTCAATCAAATTTTCCCTGTGTTAGGCTTTGGGCGATTCCTGCAACCGCCGCCGCTGCATGGATAAAAATCCGGTGCTGAAAGGGTAGGGGCCGTTGCTAAAATGGTCGCATGGAAACGAACCGCATGCTTCAAGTTGTGACCTTTTCCAGGGTGGCCCAAAAGGGTCTGGGTATCAGTGATTATGCGCTCCCGCCGACTCAATTCTGGAATGCGGCCGCTGCAAGCTTTCGAGTATGATCCCGAATATCGCCAGGCCATGAAGCGATTAGATTATTTAGACGCTCAGGGTTTCCTGCGAACAAAGCCCTCGTCGCCTCCTCGAATCCCGGCAGGTTACCGGCCATGGCGGACATGAACCTGTAAGTCACCTCTTGCGAATGACGTACCCTATCCCGATCGCTGTAAACACGTCTCGCTTGCTCAACGAGCTTGCGAAGTGTTACAGAGGCGCCTCCTGGTTGACGGTTCAGCCAGTCCCAATGCCGCGGCAGCAATGTGACTTCTCGGGAAACAACGCCCAGCTTGGGGCGACCTGGCCCGCGCTGGGAGCTTTGGTCCGTATTTAACGGTTCGGTGGCGGACTCGACCCTTGCCGTTGGTTTCTCCAACCGCTTGAGGACATCTCCCATTGTGCCACGAAAATCCACCTCGATGGGCTCGCTGGTGAAATCATCAAAAATTAGGACTGATGCCTGTTCATCTCGATCGATGATCGCTTTCACTTCTTTGGCGACCGCCACAAGGTTTCCTGAAGCAACGCAGCGGTTGCCTTCGAACGCCGTACAACCTTTTATATTATTTTCGTCCATCTCTCGAAATCCTCCGTAATCGTGAGTGGACTATATATACCCGGGTAAATTTAGATTGTCAATATTACCCGGATAAAAACATTCTCTACGAATAAGTTTACTTAAGACCGTCTCTGAGCACGACATCACCGTGGTCCATGTGATACTTCCCGGTTACGATCTTCAGCCGGCCTTCCGCAACTATTTTGGCAAGCACCGGAGAGACGGCTGTGAGGTTTTCCTTAACCATATCCAGGTTTGCATCTGCCACATCTTCCGGATCAGCGCCCTTGGCCCGGCCGATGGCCGGTGCGATGGCCGCAACGATGCTGCCGATATTGCCCTCGGCATGTCCCTTACTCTCAACCGTGGCCTTCACCGCGCCACACTTTTCGTGGCCGAGAACCATCACCAGGGGCACTCCGAGATGCTCGGCCGCGTATTCGATGCTGCCGAGTATCGCCCCTTTCTCCACCACATTGCCGGCAACCCGCACCACAAATATCTCGCCAAGGCCCTTATCAAAAACAAGCTCAGGCGGTACTCGCGAATCGGAGCAAGACAGAATGATTGCATAAGGCTTCTGGCCGGCGACGAGTTTATTGCGTGCCGCCTGATCGTGCATCATGATCCCTCTTGCTTTGCCGTCAACGTATCGTTTGTTGCCATCCATAAGGCTTTTCAGGGCCTCCTCGGCGCTGATGCCCGGACCGCT
Source organism: Desulfatitalea sp. (assembly GCA_049287895.1). Lineage (GTDB taxonomy): Bacteria > Desulfobacterota > Desulfobacteria > Desulfobacterales > Desulfosarcinaceae > Desulfatitalea. Next base: position 9,829 of record JBAQGR010000842.1, on the reverse strand, counting down.
GCTTGACGCCATGACTGAGGCGCCTGCCAAAACCAAAGCCCCGATAATAACCGCACCTGCGAACCGCATTATCTTCTTCATCGTCCACCTCCTTTTCAAGCTAAATGATAACGGCTTTGAGCCTATCCGTTTCGACTTACATATCGCAATAACTGAATTTAATATACGTCCAAAGATAGACCAGATGACCGCGCATATGGCTAATCCACAGTAATAAAGATCAAGTGACCAGCGGTCTGCCTCATACAAATCCGTGTGGCGGACTCAGCGTGCGCGCCTTGCAGTGCAAGATATAATAATTAATATAATCACAATGAGGTGTGTTATGTGAGCCGGGGTGACGGTGCGTGTGGCACACCCGTTGCTCTGTCAGGTATCCAAACGCGGACCATTTTGATTTTACCCCGCAAGCAAAAGGAGAGAGCGAAATGAAGCCAATCACACGTAAAACTGTAATCATCGGAACGATCCTGTTATTGACCGGCGCCTCCGTTGCCTTTGCCCAGGGCGGCGATTGCTGCGGTGGCGGGTATGGCGGTCATATGCGCGGCGCCGGCATGATGGGGAACGGCCCGGAGGATGGCATGGGACCCGGCAGGAGGTGCGCCGGCCCTGGCGCCAACCTGACCGAAGAGCAGCGCGCCACGCTGGATGCGTCCCGGGAGAAATTCCATACCGAAACCCAAGGCCTGCGTGATCAAATCCACGATAAGGGCAATGCGCTGAGAACTGAAATGGACAAAGCCAATCCGGACGAAGGCAAAGTGACCAATCTTCAAAAGGAACTTTCCAAGCTGGAAGGTGAGTTCGACCTGAAGGCGGTCCAGCATCGCCTGGAGGTCCGCAAACTGTTGCCGGACAACGCGCGCCCCGGCACCGGACGCGGGTACTGCTGTCGATAGAAGAAAAGTAAAACGGCGGTTCGGGGAGGGATTCACTTCTCCTGAACCGCCGCCGGCTTTTTCAATTCAGGTGCGCCGCTCGCTTGGCGGCCACCATCTTTCTTTTGAAGTTTTCAAACACCAGATGGAAGGGCAGGTCGGTGCAGCGTCGTCACCATTCTGCTGCTTTGAGCGTCTGCCCTCGTGTTGGGTATTTAGGCCATTGAAATATCAATCTTTAAGAGCCTCTCAATCAGATCCCCACGCCTGAAAGTCGCCGAGAGCTGCTGGAGCGAAATGTCTTTGTTGACGTATAACCCCTGGAGCGCACCATCAACATCACTCGACGACAAATCAAAGTAGCTCTTTCCCTTCTGCTCGACCAATTTTTCTGCCTTAGCAAAGTTCTGGTGATTTAGCCCTGAAAGCTCCACCCCCAAGTCACTTAATAGGCGCCTTCCCATTTGCATAGCTATAAAACAGGATGCGTAGCGGACGAAGTTAGGATCACTCTGCTCAGGGCGGCGGCGACGATTTTCTGCAATACGGTAAATGAGAACCGCCACGATGGTTTGGGCACCGTTCAAATCGCTTGAAAATATTCTTTCGTACAACTTGCCGAAATGCTCCCGCGTGAAAAATTTTGCCTGATGGGGCGCATGCTGCCACACAGCCAAAAGGGCTTCAGCCGCGACGCCTGAAGTAATATCTGTAGTCTTCGCTGCTGCGTCGGAACGTTTTCTACGGTAGGTGTATCCAAGCTCTTTAATGCTTACTTCCAACTGACGTTGTTTTTCATCATTTGCTTTGAGGTCTTTCAGGTCAACTGGGTTCTGGCTGTTGGTGGCATAGGTAATCTGCAGAACAATATCCTGATTGTCCTTGGGCAGCTTATAAAGCCGGATCAATACACTGGCATCCTTGGGGATCTTTGCGCTCGCCATGGACTCCAAAGTCTTAAAGATGGTCATACATGTTTGCCCGCCATTTACAATCTGCAAGTTTTCTACTTTAACTTGGTAGTCACTGTTCTGAAGAGCGTTGTACGAGAAATCGTTACAGGTAAGCGTTAACCCATTGTTAAAGAAATAGAAGTTCTCTGGATTTGAACTGAGCAATGTATGCTGGATGCCTTCGTTCACCCGATTTCCCTGCAATCCGAGGTATCGCCGGATATTTCGCTCCAATAAGCGCTCCCCATGGTTCTTCAGGAGACTGGCGATCTCGGAAACAGGAATCCTGCCTATGCAAATTCGACTGAAATTCATGTCTTCGATAATGGCCTTGCCTGTCAGTCGCAGTATTTCGTCAACGGGCTTTATGCGCTGAAGAATGCCGATAAGGACATCATGATTGACATATTCCCAACCGACCTGATTGCCAAATCCTGCCCGGTCGATTGCCTCTTGAGCCGCAGCATTCCATTTGATGCCATTATTGCAGGCTATGGCGCGGACGCGCGGGATATATCCATCACGAATCAGGGATCGAGCCTCCTCCACTTTTACCTGCAATCGCTCATTGACATGTTCAAGTTGTGACGCTGGGTCGAATATATGGCGGATGGCGTTGATAAGAGCGTTGATACCGGATTCTTCAAAGTTGGATTTCGCTTCAAGATTTTTATGGTATTTGCCCTGAAACAGGGTGACCATAAACTCGCCGTCGATTTCCTCGGAAATGTGCATGGCATCGATGCCGAAATCCCCACCACCCTCTGTTAGACAATCGAAAGCCTCCATTTCATCAAGATCAAGCATGGTTTTAACACACAAGTATACAAAAGCCAGGGTACGCAATTTATCGTCCTGAGTGATTCGTAATTCGTCGGCGGCAGGTTGTCTGATTTCATCCTGAACGGCTGCCAGACGCTGATCGATGATGGAAGCATTGATGTTCACAATTATTTTTCCTTTCGGGCGTGCTCACGTGCTTTAAGTTCAATGTTTAGTGGCAGTCGTTGAAGCGTTCGCCGATCAACCCCGCATTCGCATTCAGGTAGGATGCCCTAATACCGTTTCTTCACCATAACGCATTGAAATAACGCTTATTGCAATGAACCTGTAAAAGCAAGGACAAAGTAGGATGACCCCGGATACGTCACGAGAAGTCCTTTCACAGCTGCATAGCCAACTCGAACCCCTGGGCAATAGCGCGTTTGGCGTCGAGTTCGCCGGCCTGGTCGGCGCCGCCGATCAGGTGGGTGGCGACGCCGCATCCATCCAGTTCCCGGGCCAGATCGCGAAGGGGTTCCTGGCCGGCGCAGATGACTACGTTGTTCACTTCGAGGCAGATCTTTTCGTCGCCCCGGCGGATGTGCAGGCCGTGGTCGTCGATGGCATCGTAAGTCACTTTGTTGAGCTGGATGATCTGGTGGTGGTGCAGCTCCAGGCGAAAGATCCAGCCGGTGGTTTTGCTGAGCTGGGCACCGATCTTACCTGGTTTGCGCTGGAGCAGGTATACTTCGCGGATCGCCTTCTGCCTTCGCACCGGGCCGGCTTTTAGGCCGCCCGGGTGGGTCACGGCAGGGTCGATGCCCCAGCGGTTCAGGAAGTACTCCTGCTCCAGGCCATCGACCGCCGGCCCATGGGCCAGGAAAAGGGCCACATCCACGCCGATGCCGCCGGCGCCGACAATGGCCACCTTGGGTCCCACCGGCCTTTGGTGCCCCAGCAGATCCGCATAGCTGAGCACGCAGGGGTGGTCGGCGCCGGGAATCTCGACCTTGCGCGGCACGACGCCGGCGGCGATGACGACCGCGTCATGGCCGGCATGGCGCAGGTGGTCGGCGGTGGCCCGGGTGTTGAGCCGCACGCTGACCCCCAGGTGATCGAGCTGGTGGCGGAAATAGCGCAGGGTCTCGGCAAACTCCTCCTTGCCGGGGATCTGGACGGCCATGTTGAGCTGGCCGCCGATAGCCTCGGCCTGCTCGTAGAGCGTCACCTGGTGGCCGCGTCGGGCAGCGGTCACACTGAAGGCCAGGCCGGCCGGGCCGGCGCCCACCACCGCCAGTCGCCGTGGGTGCGCCGCGGGTTGGAGCGGATATTCGGTTTCATGGCCGGCCCGGGGATTGACCAGGCAGGTGGCGGTTTGACCGCTGAAAATGTGATCCAGGCACGCCTGGTTGCAGGCGATGCATGTATTGATCAAGCGGGAGCGTCCGGTGGCGGCCTTGGCGATGAAGTCCGGGTCGGCGAGCAGCGGCCGGGCCAGGGAGACCAAGTCGGCCTGGCCCTCGGCCAATACGGCCTCGGCGGTCTCCGGGGTGTTGATGCGGTTGCTGGCGATCAGCGGCACCGCGATGGTCGCTTTGAGCCGAGCCGTCAACCAGGTGAAGGCGGCCCGGGGCACCATGGCGGCGATGGTGGGAACGCGCGCTTCGTGCCAGCCGATGCCGCTGTTGATCAGGGTCACGCCGGCCTGCGCGAGCCGCTGGGCCAGAAATGCAATCTCTTCCCAGGTGCTGCCCTGCTCCACCAGGTCGAGCAGGGAGAGGCGGAATATAATGATAAAGGCCGCGCCGGTGGCGGCGCGAATGCGCTCGACGATGCTCAGCGCAAAACGGATGCGCTGTTCGTAGCCCCCGCCCCATGCATCGGTACGCTGGTTGGTGCGCCTGGCGATGAACTGGTTGATCAGGTAGCCTTCCGAGCCCATGATCTCGACGCCGTCGTAGCCGGCCTGGCGGGCTAGGCGGGCGCAGCGCACGAAATCGAAGATCTGGCGTTCGACCTCAACCGCGGACAATTCTTTGGGCTTGAAGATATTGATGGGCGCCTGGATGGGCGAGGGCGCCACGGCCCGGCGGTGGCGGCTATAGCGGCCGGCGTGCAGGATCTGCAGGCAGATTTTGGCCCCCTCGGCGTGAACGGCCCGGACCACCGACAGGTGGCGCCGCAGCTCCCTTTCATCGGTCAACTGGCCGCTGCCTTCGGCGACACACCCCTCGGGGTTGGGGGCGATACCCCCGGTGACGATCAGCCCCACGCCGCTTCTGGCCCGTTCGGCATAAAAGGCAGCCAGGCGTTCATGACCGTCGGGCCGCGCCTCCCAGCCCGTGTGCATAGACCCCATCATCACGCGGTTGGGCAGCGTGGTGAATCCCAAATCCAGGGGAGAGAGCAAATGGGGGTACAGGGGGTGGACCATGACGGCTCCTCGGTAAGGAACGTTGGCGCCATTATAGCGCAGGTTGTGGTGCCCTCGGCAAGCATAATTGCAGTGAGCCGCCCCGTCACCGTGAAACCGGCCATCTCGATCCTAAAGTATCCAGCTGCGGCTACCGATGAAATAAGTACTTGCCCGCAAAGGGAAATCGACGGTGTCCCACGGTGGGGAACCGATGCGCCCCTCACCGCATGAATCGTTTTTTTGCCGTGGGAACAATGGGATGGGAACACTTGCATGGCTTTGGTAAAGGTTGAAAAGTTAGTCCAGGGCGCAGTGCTGGCCGAAGATGTCCTGGACGGCAACGCGCGGTTGCTGCTGGCCAAAGGTCAGGCGGTCGGCGACAAACAAATTCGTGTGCTTAAAATGTGGGGCATTTTCGAAGTCGAGGTGGAGGGGGCCGAGGCCGCCGCTGAAACCGAGGGGTCAGAGGCGGATTCCGAACAGATGGCCGCGGTCGGCGCTCAGATCCACAAGGTGTTCGGCACCGTGGACCTGGAGCACCCGGCGGTCCGGGAGGTGGTGCGGCTGTCGATCCATTACCGCTTGAGCCATTTCCAGGCCGATAAAGGGACCTCCGCTCCGCCGGCGACTCCCGGGCCACCGCCGGAGCGCCTGACCGAAATCGGCGCCAAGCTCGAACGCATCGATGTCAAGCTGCCCGAAGTGCCTTCGCTGGTCTTCGAACTCAACGAAATCATCGCCGATCCCATGTCCTCGAGCGGCAGCATCGCCCAGGTGGTCAACAAGAGCCCCAGCCTTGCCGCCACCCTGCTCAGAATCGTCAACTCGGCCTTTTACGGGTTCCGTTCCAAGATCGACAGCATCTCCCGGGCCGTGACCCTGATCGGCTCCAAAGAGATCTCCAATCTGGCCTTGGGCATCACCATCATGGAAACCTTCCGCGGCATCCCCAAAGAGATCATGGATGTGGCCTCTTTCCTGGAGCACAATCTGGCCTGCGGTGTCGTGGCCCGGATTCTAGCGGCCCACTGCAATATGGCCCACACCGAGCAGTTGTTCGTTTCGGGCATGCTGCATGACATCGGCCGCTTGATTCTGTGCAACTATTTTCCGGAGGTGTTCAAGTACACCCTGGCCGAGGCCGAGAGCTCGGGCCGGCCGTTGCTCAAGACCGAGCAGTCTGTGCTGGGATGCTCCCACGCGCACCTGGGCAAAAAGCTGCTCAACAAGTGGAAGCTGCCCTTAGCCCTGGAAAACAATGTGAACTATCATCACCAGCCGTCGGCCTCCCCCTGCCCGGAGACGGCGTCCATACTGCAGATGGCCGATATGATCGTGCACGGCATGGGAGTGGGGGTCAGCGGCGAGCGGATCGTACCCGGCTTCGACACCAAGACCTGGGAGCGGGTGAACCTGCCGGGAGGCGCTATGCGCTCCCTGGTCAAGCAGGCCGAGCACCAGATCGAGACCTTCCGCGACCTGTTGCGCAAAGGATAGCCCGATGAGCCCGGAGAGCGCCGCGACCATTGCCAAGCTGCAAGCGCGCATCGACCATTTGGAAGAGAACCGCCGGTTCATTCAAAATGCGCTCGAAATGGTGCTGTCGCTGGTCGATTTCAAATCCGACATCAACCACACCGACGGCCATGAACGCTTGCTGCGGGATGCGGCCGAAAGAATCACAAAGATCATCCCCCTGCGGGGGTGCACCGTCTATCTGGTGGATGACCAAAGCGCGGAGTTCCATCCGGTCTTCTGCAGCCCCGGGGATCTGTGCCCCGAGGTGCAACTCCATGTGGAATTCATGATTGAAGAGGGCTTTTTCGCCTGGGCCATCCGCGAGCGGCGCGGCCTGTTCGTCTCCTCCCAGAATCACGAAGAGTATTTTTTACTGCACGTCATCGCCAACAACTCCCGCGTGCAGGGCATGTTTATCGGGTGGATGCGGCAGGACGGCGGCACGGTTCCCGACACCTCGATGATCCTGCTCTCCATCACCCTGTTCAACCTGGCCAATGTGATGCAGAGTCACGATCTTTACCAGATGGTGCGCAGCCAGAATATTCTTCTGGAAGAGAAGGTGGCCCAGCGGACCGAGAAGCTGAATCAGTCCGAACAACAGCTGCGCGAAGCCATGGTGCGGCAGGAGCGGCTGGCCCAGGAGGCCGAGCAGGCCAATCAGGCCAAAGGCCAATTCCTGGCCAATATGAGCCACGAAATCCGGACGCCGCTCAACGGCATCATCGGATGCACAGAACTGATCCTCAAGTCCGACTCCCTGGTCGCCACCCGGGAGCTGGCCCGCGTCTCCCTGGACGAATCCGAACATCTGCTACACCTGATCAACAATGTGCTCGACTACTCCAAAATCGAGGCCGGTAAAATCGAGCTGGAACAACTGCCCTTCGATCTCTTCGAATTGATGGAGTCGGTGATCGGCGGTTTGCAACTGCAAGCCGAGGCCAAGGGCATCCGCCTGGAGATCCAGATGGCGGGCGGACCCGAGCCCAGAGTGATCGGCGATCCCCTGCGCATGCGCCAGGTGCTGATCAATCTGGTCAACAACGCCATCAAGTTCACGCGTCAGGGATCGGTGACCATCGCGCTCACCCGTGCGGGGAGCGCAACCGTCGACGGAAGGCAGCCGCTCCGGTTCGCCATCATCGACACCGGCATCGGCATCCCCAGGGAGCGGCAGGCGGACATATTCAAGCGCTTCACCCAGGTCGACGCGGGTACGACGCGCCGATTCGGCGGCACCGGTTTGGGCACGGCCATCGCCTATCAACTCGTGGAGTTGATGGGCGGCCGTTTGACCGTCGAGAGTCAGCCCGGCCAGGGCACCACCTTTGCGTTCATCATCGAAATGGCCCTGGACACCCGGCACCCCGCCAAAGCCCCAGTGGACAGGGAGACGCAACCGGACACCCCGGGCGCCGCCCCGGCGGAGGCCATCGTGGGGTCCATCCTGGTGGCCGAAGACACGCCCGTGAACCAGATGGTGATCCGCCAGCACCTGGAGGCCCAAGGCCATGTCGTGCTCATCGTGGGCAACGGCCGGGAGGCAATGGCGGCCTGCCGCGCCCAGCGGTTCGACTTGGTGCTCATGGACGTGCAGATGCCGGAGATGGACGGCTTGGAAGCGACGCGGCGGATCAAGGCCGAGATGGGAGCGCTCTGGCACACCCCCATCGTGGCCTTGACCGCCAACACCGATACCAAGACCATGGCGGATTGCCAGGCGATCGGCATGGAGGCGGTGCTCACCAAACCGATCCGTCGTCAGCCGTTGCTGGATGCGGTGGCTTACTGGTTAAACTGGTCCAAGAGCGAACGCAAGGCAACCGAGCCCAGCGCTCCGTCCGCCGCGCTCCCGATCGATGGGGGCCAGGTGCCAGCGTCGGAGGTCACGCCCTTGGATTGGGCGGCGGCGCTCTATGAGTTCGGCGAGCCGGAAATCGTGCATGAGGTGGTCGAGCAGTTGATGCAAAGTGTGCCCGGCTATCTCGAAGAGATCCGTACCGCTATGGGCCAGGGGGATTTCGATCAAATCAGACTACGCTCCCACGCCATCAAGGGCGGCGCGGCCACCGTGGAGGCCAAACCGCTGTCCGCAGCGGCCGCGGAGCTGGAAGATCTTTGCAAGCAGGCTGTGCCCCAAGGGGTGGCCGCCACCGTCGCACGGTTGACGGCGGCCTACGAAACGTTCCAAAGCTATGTGGGCACCCTGCCGTTCAACGCAAATCGGTGATACCGGCAGGCACCCGCAGGAGGTTTTAATGAAGATTCTGATCGTCGATGATGAGATGGCGGCCCTGACCAAGATGAAAGTACTTCTGAGCGCCTTTGGCGATTGCACCTTGTGCACCAACGCCCAACAGGCGCTGCAAATGTGCGCCAAGGCGATCCAGGCCAGCAATCCATTCGACCTGGTTACCATCGATATCCATCTGGGCAGTGCCGATGGCAACGACCTGCTGGAGGATATCAACCAGCTCGAAATCAAGGAGCATTCGGCCCCGGCCAAAAAGATCATGGTGAGCGCCTCGGGCACCAAGGAGAACCTGGTCAAGGCCTATTCCAAGGGGTGTGACGGATTCATCGTCAAGCCGGTCCAACGGGACGCCCTGGAGCAGAAAATGCTATCCTTGGGGTATATCAAAAAATAGGGGGACGCCGCTATGCGAGTGCGAGCACCTGCGCCACCTGCTCGGCCACGTCGCGGCCGGCCACCAGGGGGTGGTCGCCGATGACTCGTTGCACGGCGAGCAGTGCCCGGCGCTGGATGCGGTCGCCCCGCACGGCCAGGCGCACGCATGCTTGCAACACAAAGAAACTCAGGAGCAAAATGCAGGCCATCGTGAGCAGGGCGTGCATGAAGAAATCGGCGTTCAGGTAGACGCGACTGAGAAAACCGGAGGCGGTCAGCCAGCTCACGTAGCCCAACAGGGATAGAGAGGGCAGGTTGAAGAGCATTTGCAGGCTGAAATGGCTCAAGCTTTTGGCACTGCGTTCGATCTCGGCCTCCAGGGTGTCGGCCCACAGGTGGCGCAGGGCGCCGGTGATGGCCGGTGAGTCTTCCGCCGCCAGCCGGCGCACCTGGGGATCGAAACGGCCGGTTACCAGCAGTTCGCCGATGTCCGGCCAATGGGTGCGCCACACCCGCTGGAAGGTTTGCAGGGCCGCGTCCGCGCGGGTCTGATCGCTGAGGGTCTCCAGGGCCGCGCTGCTCTCCTTGTAGTGTCGCCAGGAAGAGATCAGGCCCCAGAGCTGGCGCAGCGGGTTGCCGAAGCGCACCAGGGCCGCCAGGCCGGTGC
>JBAQGR010000841.1:0-1601 GCA_049287895.1 Desulfatitalea sp. | reverse complement strand
ATGGTCCTGTGGGCGCCCAACGGCATTGCGGGACTCATCATGCAGCACGAACCGGTGTGGAAGGCCGGCTTGATCAAACGGTTGCTGCCCTCCTATGGGCTGATCCTGCTGCCGACCCTGGTGCTGCTTGCCGGCGTTATGACGCTGGTGGAGATCAACTACCACCTCTCCCTGAGCATCAACCCCGAGGAGCCCTTGAGACTGTTCGGCATCGCGTTTCGCGCCCAATCGCCCATCGCCTGGGGATTGGCCTTCGTGATGATCGTGGTCGGCTTTTTCTTTTTCCGCAAGGCGAGTCACTTTGTCGACCGCGGCTGGAACGATGTCACCCAAGCGATGAAGAAGGGGGGCCGCTGACATGACCGCCATTGCCCTTAAGCTTTTGGATGTCCATAAGAGTTTCGGTAGCAGCAAGATCATCAACGGCGTTCAGTTGGAGGTCCCCAAAGGCGAACGCCATGCCATCATCGGCCCCAACGGTGCGGGAAAATCCACGCTGTTCAATCTGATCAGCGGCTTTTACCAGGTCAGTTCGGGCTATATTGAACTCAACGGCCACGTCGTCACCAACATGCCGCCGCACCAGATCAACCGCCGCGGGCTGAGCCGCAGCTTTCAAGTCACCAATATCTTCCCCAAGATGACGGTCTTTGAAAACATTCGTTGCGCGCTGTTCTGGCCCATGGGCTACCGCCACTCCTTCTGGCACCTGTGCAGCCGGCTCAAAAAGGTCAACGCCAAGGCCGAAGAGATCCTGGAGCGCATTCGCCTGGCGGACCGGCGGGAGATACCGGCCGGCCTGCTGGCCTACGCCGAACAGCGTGCCCTGGAAATCGGGATCACGATTGCCGGCGATGCCGAGGTGATCCTGCTGGATGAACCCACGGCCGGAATGAGCCTGAGTGAAACCGAACGTGCCGTAGAACTGATTCGCACCGTTACCGAAGGCAAGACCCTGCTCGTGGTCGAACACGATATGAGCGTCGTATTCGGCCTGGCCGATCGCATCTCGGTGCTGGTCTATGGTCAGGTTGTGGCCACGGACACCCCTGACAAGATCCGTCAAAATGCCCAAGTCCAGGAAGCCTATCTCGGGAAGGAGATTCATTAGATGCTGGAGGTCAAGGAACTGCACGCCTACTACGGCCGCAGCCATATACTGCAGGGCGTCAACCTGCACGTCAAGGAAGGTGAGATCGTCAGCCTGCTGGGGCGCAACGGGGTCGGCCGCTCGACCACCTGCATGACCATCATGGGCCTGGTGCTGCCGCATGGTTCGATCCTATACAAAGGTCAGCAGATCGCTGGCCTTAAATCCCACGATATCGCCCGCAAGGGGATCGGCTTCGTTCCTGAAGACCGCTGGATCTTCCCCGGGCTGACGGTGCTTCAGAATCTTCAGCTGGGCATGAAGAGCCGGAAGCAAAAAGGGCGCTGGAGCCTCGACGATGTGTTCAAACTCTTCCCGCGCCTGGGCGAACGCTCCCATGTGGCCGGTGGGTTGATCTCCGGCGGCGAAAAGCAGATGCTCACCATCTGCCGCACCTTGATGGGCGATCCGGACTTTATCATGATCGACGAGCCCACCGAGGGCTTGGCCC
>JBAQGR010000840.1:0-1871 GCA_049287895.1 Desulfatitalea sp. | reverse complement strand
GAACATGAGGGTGATAATCGAGGCGTCGGGTGTGAGTAGGACGCGCAAGGGACGTCCATAAACATATAAATTGCTAAAGGTGGAGGCGCTAGATTTGAGACTAATTTATCAAGTCGAGTAGACCGGCTTCTCCAATGACGACAAAAAACTTTGAAGAAGCCGTACTTGGCCTTCTTTGCTATACGGCGCAGTTTCATTGCCACCGGTTGCCCGCTTCCGTGAACGGCCAGTGTTTCCCCACGCCGCGCCCCCATGTGTAGCCTCCTTCCCTCCAGCAGCATTACCCGCCTTCATCGGTACTACGAAGCTATCCGACTCCCTGTGCCGCATTTGCCTTCCTGCCTCTTCGGTTGTCCGGCATACTCTCGCAAACGCGAAAGAGGCACAGGACCTCCCGGGTTGCCGTGTAATCATAATGTCAGACATGCCATGGTCTCCGACCCCGGGGAAGCGGCACCACCTTGCCTTTTGCGGTGATGGCCGTGTTGACTTCCACTCATAAGACAGTGTCGTCCTTCCCTTCGCGACGATTTCGGGGCTCAATCCCTTCAGCCTTTCGGTTTACGGCCTGCCTGCTCGCTGTCCTACGCTCAAAGCTCTATGTTGCCATACAGCCTCCAAGGACTCGCTACCCGGTGGCTGGCCTGCCTTCCGGGACGGGCTTCTCACCCGCTGGACTACTACGACCTTGCCCGGCCGCACTTTATGGACGTCCCTCCTCCAAGCCCAAGCGGGATCAGAGGCATCGCCGAGCCAACGGCCTATGCGCACCGCATCCGCGGAAACATCCGTCACCAATAGAATCCGCAACCGCGGGTCGTCAGCGTTTGGAATCATGACTCGCCTCCTAAATAGAGCACCGGTGTGAGCTATCAAGGCCTTTATCGGCGATCAGCGAAATAACTTGGCGGGTCCAAGGGTGATGGATGGACACTATTCAGCGAGCGCTTTCGGGCAACAGGATATGCCACTTGGGGCGTTGCCAGCTTTGCCGGAACGATTCCAATGGAGCAGACAGGGCATTTCCAGCCGCTTCATGGCCGTCAAAAAACAATACCAAATCGGTCTGCTGTGAGGGCGAACCGAAATCGCGGTCGAACTGGCGTACGATTTCGTTGGGCGGCGTCAATTTGCGGCCCATCATCTCCACGATGGGCAAGCGGATGCCGACATAATCCTGGGTAGGCTCATAACATTTATAGATCAATTCGCTGCACACCAGCGCGGCGTCGGTCAAAAAGTCAAAATTAAAGTCATACGGCCGGCCCTGATACTGGAAGGCGTGGGCGATGGCGCGCAGCTTTTCTATTTTGGGCAGCTTGGGCCGCAACACCGCGAGGGAATCGCAGGCCGCCGAATGCTCCAGTGTAGTAAAGGAAACGCCTTCGCTGATGGCTTCCATGACCCGCGGCCGATGCCCGTGCTCCTGGGCTGCCACGGACAGCGCATAGGCCTGCGGGTAATTGCGTTGCAGCATCAGTTCGGCATCGCAGCCGGCGACACCCTGGGATGCCAGCCAGCCGCACACCGCGTCTTCGCCTTTGAAAAAAGTACTTCTCTCCTCCGGGGTGCCGACATACAGGGCCACGTGCGGCCAGAAGCCGGGCAGACCGACATTGGACAGATACCATTCGCGCCGCTCCAGCAGCATATCGCCCGGCTGCAATTGATTCGGCAAGGCCTGAATCTGCTCTGGGCTGATCAGCGACTGATCCTTGCGCCACACCTTGGTATCGCCCATCCATATGGAAATACCTTTCTGCACGGGGAAAAAGGCTGAGAAACTCGTGTCTTGGACGATACGCAAGGCATTGCCCAGGGTCAGGGCCTGGCCCCGGCCTTTGCCCATCTCCCAAATGAAGGCCCGGTCT
>JBAQGR010000839.1:0-2047 GCA_049287895.1 Desulfatitalea sp. | reverse complement strand
AGGCCAAGCCGAAGCCGGCGACGTGGGAGAGCCGGCAAGGGGGTGCGTCCGGTGTCATTGGATCGTTCATCGGGTTTTGCTTCTCGTCAAGCGTTCGCCGCGGTGCCGGGCCGCATCGTTCTCTTCCTGGATGCGGTTGGCCAGCATGCCCACGAAGTACTTGCGTTCATGGGTGTCCAGGTTCATAATTTCCGACCATGACCAGTGCAAGTGATAGGCTAGGTAGAACACCTCCTGCCGCAGCCGGTGTCCGCCTAGCCGAGGACGAAAAAAGAGGAGACATCCAGTACCCCTTCAAATTCCGTCGCGCACGCACCGCACGCCACCCGGCGCAAGAAATCCACGCCCGGCGTCATGCTGTTAAAGCAAGCCTGCAAACGCAAGCGGTCCCCCAGGGTCAGGTCGCGCAGGATCTTGACCCCGTATGCTTCCAGTGCATTGGTGGACAGCACGCCGAACTGCTTGATACACCGCAGCAGCAAAGCGTCCTGGGCCTTGAGGGGGTCTTTCAACACCATGGGCAGGACAAACTCTTCATCAGCGCCGGTGGGCAAGGTCAACACCAAGCGGGTATGCCGCTCTCCCTGGCGGTCGACGTAGCCGTCGTGCAATTCAAGATGGATATCTTCCAGGGCCTGCCCCTCTTCCAGCCAGGAAACCGGCAGGGCGCTCAAATCTTCCCGCACGGCCACGGCCGCACGGCAGCGCGGACAGGCGTAGGACGCCTGGAGGCGGTCGCCTAGGGTAACGCGACGCAGCTCCAGCAGCAAATAGTTGCGGTCGGCCGAATAGAGCCGGCGCACCAAGTCGGCGGTCACCGGGGCCAGATCCCCCAGGCGCACCAGACAGCTGGCGATCAGCTCGGTCACCAGGCGGCCGGCCACCAGGTCGGCGTCATAGGGCAGGGCCTCTTCGTGGCCGCGCATCTTGCGCAACACCGCCTGGCGGATCACCCGGCCGGAAGGGTCGGCATACCCGATGGGCAGGCGTACTTCGAATTCGCTTTGGTAAGTGGACATGGCTCGGTCCTTATCTTTGTTAGACGCGGTACATGCGCTCTACGGCCAGCACGATGGTCTGTTTCATCAGATCGCTGCTGGCGGCATCCAGGGCCGTGAATTTGGAAGACTTGATCCAGGCGCCCTCGAAGGCGAAACGCATTACTTCATCGCCGAACTGCTTCTTGACCACCGATCCGTTGCGGCGCAGCTGAGAGCCCTTACCGGTGCCATCCAGCTTGAACATCTCCTGGAACCAGTTTTTGAAAGCGGTGTCGGTCTGGCTGCCGTCCATGTTACGCTCCAGGGTCAGATCGTCATATTTGACGATCCCGGAGCTGATCTTGTGGGTGATGTTGGCGCCGCCGTCGGGCTGATCGATGGGATCGATTTCGCCTTCGCTCAATCCATCCACCTTGGTGATGTTGGGGCTCTCGATCCCTTCGATCTCCACCACGAACTCGTCGGTGCGATATGCTTCGGTGAAACCAAAATCGGCCATAGTTCTTCTCCTTGTTCCAATCTTCTGGACTCCCGCCTTCGCGGGAGTGACGGTTCTCGTACTTCTTACGATTTCATCCTATCCGTCGTGATCAACTCTCGGACGCACTGGCGCCGCTCTCCTGCTGGCCGACGGTGATGATGATCGTTTCGGCCGGGCGCACGGGATAAAAGTACACTTCGATGTTCAAATAACCTTGCTGGATCTGATCGGGCGGATTGTTTTCGGTGTCGATCTTGATGGTAAAGGTCTCGTCCGGCGCGCCGGAACCGAACGCGCCCCGCCGCCAGAGTCCCATGAGGAAGGGGGTGATGGAGTTGAACTTGGCTTTGTTCCACAAGGTCTGGTCATTGGGTTCCTGGACCACCCAGCGCAAGCCGCCCATCAGGGAACTTTTCACGAAGTTGAAGAGCAGACGCGTGCCCACGTAAAGCCAGATAGTACTGGTGCTCAGGGTGCGCGAGCTGTCGATGACGTTGCCCAACCCCGGCAGATAGCGCACGGCGTTGACGCTGCCGTTCTTGACCAGGTCGGTGTGCACCGCGTC
>JBAQGR010000838.1:0-9101 GCA_049287895.1 Desulfatitalea sp. | reverse complement strand
GGGATCGCCTCTTTTTTTGATCCAAACAAAAGCATCGCCAGCGGCGATTTGATCCCGGGAAAATGGGAGGAGTTTGACCGCAATTATAAAAGAGTGCTCCGGGAAAAAGAAGTTTTTGACGATTTGGCGCAAGCCATGGAAAAGTCCGACGTGATGCTCATTCACGGGAACGGTTGCATGCTGGGCAACACAAGAATCGCGCGCGCGCAACTGTTTCTGACCTATATTGCCAAAAAGCATTTCAACAAAGCCGCCCTGATCGTCAATCATACCGCCGATTTCGACCACCCGGAGTTGCTCAGAATGGCGCAGGAAGTGTATCCCCTATTCGACGATGTGGTGTATCGCGATTCCATTTCGGCCCAGAAATGTCAGAGCATCTGCCATGGGAGGGTTGCCGCCGACACGGCCTTTCTATTTAAACCAATGCCCTTGGAAAATTGGGCGCCGGTCGTCCGACGCTGGACCTATTTCGACGTCTGGCCGGACACAGCCTGGTTCGATCCAACAAAACCCTATATTTGCATCGGTGGTTCTTCCATCTATTTTTACAATCAAAGCGTCGATCGTTTGAATGCATTTTACAAACTCGTTCAGCATATCCAAAGCATTTATTCAGGGCAGATCGTTTTGACTGTCTCCGACCTGCGCGATCAGGAAATTTTTCGGCCGATTGCCAAGCGCTTCCAGTTGCCGCTGATCGGTCTATCAACGCCTGTGCAGCAATCGGTCGATATCCTTGGCAACGCCGATGCCTATATCGGAGGCCGATGGCATCCCGGCATCTTTGCATTGCGCGGAGGCACGCCGGTCATACCGATCTCCTCCATCACATTCAAGATGGAAGCCCTGACGCGGATGGCCGGATTGGCCTCAACCGCCTTCGACGCCTTGAACCTTGAACAGGAAATTGAGAAGATCGGAAAGCAGTTGCTGGTCTATTTGGAGCAAGGCGATCCGCTAAGAAGCAAACTGCGCAATTGGGCTGAAAACGAATCAAAGAAGTGCTCGGAAAATGTCGCGTATTTGCATAAAAACCGCGAACGGAAATGACCGTAACCGACCCGCCTGATTTTGCTGTGTTTAGAATAAACCGATGGTGCAGGGCGAAACAATGACTGAAAATCGCGGCATGAATGTTTTCGTAATCGAATCACCCACACAGGTTTTGAACGCCATCGAAGCAAGCCAGCATTTTGGGTTTGAACGCAAAGTTCTAATCGTTCTGCTGACCGGGTTGTTCGGGAAAGAGTACTACGATAAACTTGTGGACCCGAGTTATTGGGGAAATGTTCAATTCATTCCTTTTTATTACAAAACTAAAAAATTCGATTTCGGCACCAACAGACCGCGAAACCTCTATGAAAGAATCATCGAAATTTCCTTGATCATCGATCAAGCCTTGAGAAGAAGACGGCTGGATAAAAGCGCGAAATCCATTGGCTTCGCCGAGAAGGTCGTTTTAGGCAACTATCGAAGCGATCTGAGCACGCACATGCGACATTTCGCGAATACCATTCGATTCGGTAAGTTGTACATTATCGATGATGGAACAGACACCCTATTGATCAACGACCAGCGCAAGAGGGAAAAGAACGGCCTACCCACCAAAGTCCCGCAGGCAGGAGGGCTTTTAAAACGCATCAAGAAAAAAATTCGCGATAAATATGTCGATTGGAACACCACCGGCGTCGAAAGTCTGACTTACTTCACATGTTATGAAATCGATGTGATGGAAAATGATTCAATCGAAGTAAACAGCTACGACTATATCAGATCCCTGGCAAGGAATGCGCGTAGCGACGACAGGGTCCTGTTTCTCGGTCAACCCCTGGTGGACGATGGCTATGTCACCGAATCGGGCTATTTTGAATGCCTGACGAAGGTGGAGAACTATTTCAAAAACAACAATCTTATTTATGTCCCCCATCCAAGGGAGACGGATAAATATGTCGCTAGCATCAGAAGCAGATTCAATTTCCAAGTCAAGCGATTCGATGTGCCCATCGAGTACGAAATCGCCGTCCATGGAACCAAGCCGAAGTGTGTCGCATCTTTTTTTTGTTCCGCTCTCGAAAACTGCGCTGCCATATTCGGCAAAACAATTGAAATCAAATCGTTTCACGTGGGCGCGGACATGCTCTTGAAAAACAAGGATGTTGTGGCTAAAATCTACTCCTACTTCGAATCCACAAAGAATGGCAGTATCGGTATCGTATATTGATTCTCAGTGCCATTCTGCTATCGATGCTTTGCAGAAAGTTCTCTTTCTAAATGAACGCTGAGCCTCTCGTTTCCGTGATCGTCCCGGCATACAACGCGGAAAGATACATTTCCGATTGTTTGAAGAGCATAATCTCGCAGACGTACCAGAATCTGGAAATTATCGTCGTCGATGACGGATCTACGGATAGTACGCCTCGCATCCTGAGAGAGTATGACAAACACATACGCTATTTCCGACAGAAGCCGAGCGGAGGGCCGGCCACCCCCAGAAATTTCGGTATTTCGCGCAGCAACGGCAAGTATATCTGTTTTTGCGACAATGACGATATAATGATCAGAGACCGCATCGCCGAGCAGGTCGGTTTCATGCAGCGGCAACCCGAAGCCACAATCAGCTTTTGCGATTATCGGAATTTTGACGCAAATGGACCCTTCACCGAGTCCCATTTCCAAACATGTTCCCAGCTGTGGGCCATTGTAGGGAATTCCACGGAATTCGTACTGCCGAACGCATCCAGGATACTGGCTTCGGAAAATTTCGGTATTTGTGGGACACTCATGTTCAGAAGGTCGTTGCTTGAACAGGAGCGCGCGTTCGACCCAACGCTGATAGGGACCGATGATTTTGATTTCTATTTTCGGCTTGCCCGTCAGGGCAAGGTCGGCATCATCAACCAAGTGGGGCAAATGCGCAGAAAGCACGGAGAGAATCTGTCGGACAATCTGGATTTGATGATGACCATGGCCATCCGCTGCCGCACCCTGCTGCGCGACAGTGAAAAAGACGCCCAGACAAAAATCCTCCTGAATAAATATATCGCGACCAATTGGTCCGGTCTGGCCCGGCGCAGTGCCAATAGCGGGCGCTATTTACAATCTTTGCAGTTAGAACTTAAGGCGCTTACCGCCGATATCTCGCTTGACCGACTTAAAAAATCCATGAAAAATGTCGTGCGCACTACCTTGATCGCCGTGGGCGTTCACCATCAGGAAGAAGTTTAATCAAGGTTGACAAGATCGTAAAAAGTCCCCGAGCCGTCACTCCCGCGCAGGCGGGAGTCCAGAAACACTTGGAAATACTGGATTCCCGCCTGCGCGGGAATGACGTTAACGGGCACCGAGACACTTTTTACGAGTCTATCAAGGTTGGAGAAGATAATTAATGATCAGGGTTATCGCGAAGATATTCGATCTTCTGGCATATAGAGAAAAATTTGGACTTCTTATGCTTTTTCTGCTGCAGGTGGCCGTCGCCTGCATCGAAATGGCCGGTATTGCCTCGATCATGCCATTTATGGCCGTGGTCGCCAATCCGAACATGATTCAGACCAACCGCTGGCTGAAACAGGCCTATGAATATTTAAAATTCGACACCCTCCAAAGCTTCTTGTTTTTCCTGGGAGTACTATTGCTGGGGTTGATGGTTTTGAGCAATCTGTCGAAAGCCCTGCTTTCCTGGACGACCCTCAAATTCGACAATGGGCTGAACTATAAACTGGCCCGGAAACTTCTCTCCTCCTACCTGGCCCGTCCATATGAATTTTTTCTCAACAGGAATACGGCCGAAATCGGCAAAAACGTCCTGGCTGAAGTACGGACCGTAATCGCAGGAGTGCTCGGCGCCGGCATGAGCGTCATGTCCAACGTATTGATCTGTTTGTTCATATTGGCGCTTATTATGGTGGTGGACGCTATCATCGCCATTACCATCATCGTTATCCTGGGCGGCTGTTACGGATTGATCTATGCCCTGGTGCGCACAAAGCTGAACAGAATCGGTCGGGAGCAGGTCGAATCCAACCGCCAAAAATACAAGGCCGCCGGCGAAGTCCTCGGAGGCATCAAAGATCTGAAGATCTTGGGACGGGAACTGGTTTTTTTAGAGAAATTCGCGGCCCACGCCTTGCGTCACTCCAAAAACAACATAACCGCGGGGGTCATCGCGCAACTGCCCAAGTATGCTTTGGAAGTGATCGCCTTCGGTGGCATTCTGCTGATGGTGCTCTCCTTTCTTGGGGATAAGCAGGAGGCGGGCCATATGATCCCTTTGCTGGCCCTATACGCGTTTGCCGGTTATCGCCTGCTTCCCGCTCTGCAACTCATGTTCTCAGGCGTCACTACGGTGCGTTTCAACCTTGCCTCCCTGGAGCTGTTGCACCGCGACTTGACGGAAATAGGCAGCAAAGCCGAACCGGAACAATACCTGAAGCGTTCGGGGTGCGTCGAACCCATGCCGTTTACGCGCGAATTGGAACTCAGAAACATCACCTTCACCTATTCAGGGGCACCCAAACCCTCTGTCCAGGGTCTTAGCCTGAAGATTCCCGTCAACACCACGGTTGGGTTCGTCGGCGCCACCGGTTCAGGAAAAACAACGACAGTGGACATCGTCCTTGGGCTTCTGGCGCCTTCCGCCGGCCAGCTTGTGGCCGACGGCCGACCCGTTCACGGAGAAGATAACCTCGCCGGCTGGCAGCGTAACCTCGGTTATGTCCCCCAAGCCATTTTTCTCAGTGACGACTCGGTTGCCCGCAATATCGCCTTCGGCGTACCAGAGCACGAAATCAACATGGAGGGGGTCGTGCGGGCCGCCCGTATTGCTCACCTATCCGATTTCATCGAAAAGGAACTTCCCGAACAGTACAATACCGTCATCGGTGAGCGCGGCGTCCGCTTGAGCGGGGGGCAGCGACAGCGCATCGGCATTGCGCGGGCCTTATACAGGGATCCTTCCGTCCTGATTCTGGACGAAGCCACCAGTGCACTGGACGGCGTGACCGAGGAAGCGGTGATGGTCTCCATCCGCGACCTCTCTCAAAAGAAGACAATCATCATTATCGCTCACCGGCTGACGACCGTCAAAGAGTGCGATATAATCTATATTATGGACCGCGGTAAAATTGTCGGGCAGGGTACCTATTCGGAACTGCAAAAGTCGTCGGACTGGTTCCGGGAGGCCGCCAGAACCGGCGTACCTAAAAAACTGAATCGAAAAAGCGCTTAAATTCCCACTATAGAATCCAGGGAGCTTACAACTTCAAGCGCTCAGAAAGAAAATGACACCTATACCCGAAACCTCTGTTGTCATCACCTGTTTCAATTACGGTCACTATATCAAAGGCTGCATTGAATCGGTACTTGCCCAGTCCTATGGCGATTACGAGATCGTCGTCGTGGATGACGGATCAACGGACGACACCTCCGCCATCATGCAGGGTTTCGCCGCACTGCCGAACCTTAACTACATCCGGCAGCAAAACGGCGGGCAGGCCAAGGCCAAGAACCGGGGCGTTCAAAGCGCCCGCGGCCGCTACCTGGCTTTTCTGGACGCCGACGACATGTGGGAAAAAGACAAACTGGAAAAACAGTTGCCTCTTTTTTCAGCCGATACGGTCGGCGTGGTCTTCAGCCGCGCCCGGTTTATCGGTGAAAACGGCCAGCCCCTGGACTATACGCTGACCGGCAAGTATCTGGTGCCGCGCAAGGGGAGGGTGTCCGAGTTTATCTTCCTCGACAACTTTGTACCCTTCTCTTCTTCCATTGTGCGCCGGCAATGTTTCGAGCGCTGCGGCGGGTTCGATGAATCCTTCAAAATGGGAATCGACTGGGATTTGTGGCTCAGGCTGTCGGTCGTTTACGAATTCGATTTCATCGATGAGCCCCTAATGATTTACAGGATGCGGCACGCCGGCCAGATGTCGCAGAATGCCGAAGAGCGACAGCGCTGCTCCGACCGTATCATGAAACAATTCCAGGAAAACTTTCCAGACATTCTCTCCGCCGAGACCATTCGCCGGGCGGCCTATGTTACAAACTGCAACCGGGGCGAGTACTACTCCGACAAACGCCGTATGCAAGCGATCCGCCATTTTGCCAAAGCGATTCAAGTCGATCCCCTGAATCGTCACACATACGCCAAAATAGCAAAACTGTTTTTCAAATCGCTTCTTGTTGGCAGGCGAAAATAAAAGGGCCCCACGGCATTCGCTCCCATCGCGCTCTCGTTCCCACGCTCCAGCGTGGGAACGCCCAGGTTGATTGAAATGAAGATACTGCACATCATCGATAGCGGCGGACTGTATGGCGCCGAGGTAATGCTCCTGAACCTCGTCGCGGAGCAGACGCGCCTGGGATATACCGTCGAAATCGCCAGCATCGGTGAAAAGGGCATCGAAGCAAAACCCATCGAAACCGCGGCGATCGAAAAAGGGTTCGCCGTGCGCAAATTTCGCATGCGCCCCGGACCTAACCTCCCCGGGGCCCTGACCGTGCTGCGCCATGCGCACCAAAAGCAATTCGATCTGCTTCATTCCCACGGCTATAAAAGCAACATCCTGTTCGGCCTGCTGCCGCGGCCTATCAGGCAGCTTCCGATGGTCGCCACCTTGCACGGTTGGACCGCCACCCAAGGCTTCAACAAAATGAAGGTGTACGAGTGGCTCGACAGCATCAGTCTGCGCTTCATCGATACCGTCGTCCTGGTCAACCGCGGCATGCGCGCGCATCCCCGCATTCGGAAAAATGGAAGAAAAACCTTCCAGGTTGTGAACAACGGCATCTCGCCGACCCCCGACGCATCTCCAGCGACCATCGACCCGGCTCTCCAGGCTTTTTGTGAGCACGGCTATACCATCGGCGCCCTGGGCCGGCTTTCCGCCGAGAAAGGGTTTGGCTATCTCATCGAGGCCCTTTCTATTCTGTTGCGGCAGGGCAAGGATGTCCGTCTGCTGCTTTTAGGCGAGGGCGGCCAAAGGAAGTTGCTGGAGGAAAAGGTCGCAACGCTTGGAATCGGCGAGCGCGTGCGGATGCCCGGTTTTCTTCCGGACGCCGCCCGCTATCTGATGCTCTTTCAGGTGCTGGCCATGCCGTCGCTGACCGAAGGGCTGCCCATCACCATCCTCGAGGCCATGCGGGCCGGCGTGCCCATAGCAGCCTCCAGAGTCGGCGGCATACCCCACGTGCTGGAAGACAAGCAAAGCGCGATGCTCGTCCCGGCGTCCGATCCCGCTGCTCTGGCCGAAGCGATCGCGCTGCTTCACGACAACCCGGCCATGGGGCAAGCACTGGCGGCCACCGCCCGCCAAGACTTTCAGCAGCACTACACCAGCGAACGGATGGCCCAGGCCTATCATCGGATCTATGCGCGCATGCTCGGGCAGGACGCTTTATCGGGTTGAGGGGAGAGGGCTTTGCATTGAAGCAGAAGCTGAAAAAAAACATCAAAAAAGTACTGGCCAGCCGCACCGTCATCACGCGCCTGTGCCGGCTCATGAAAAAGCCCGTGGCCATCGTCCTGGCCTACCACGACGTTGGCCGTGCCGGTGGGCCGGCCTCGTGGCTGCGTATTCCGCAGCCCCAGTTCGACGAACAACTCGGCGCCCTCGGGCAATTCTGCCATTTCATCCAGCCGGACGATCTTTTCGATCCAGCCGCCCTGCGGCCTGACCGGCCCAACCTGCTGATCACCTTTGACGACGGTTACAACGGCAACTACCGCTATGCCCTGCCGGTATTGGAAAAACACCGCATTCCGGCCCTGTTTTTCATATCGACGGCCAATCTGCAATCCGGCGAGCTGTTCTGGTTCGATAAACTGGTTGTTCCCATTCAGGCCCAAAACATCGACTACCTGGACCTGCGCGGGAAAGGCCTGGGTGAATACCGATTCCGATCCAACGGCGACCCCGACCGACGCTGGCTGGACCTGCATCAACTGCTCGAGGACACCAAGCGGCTGGGAAACCCCGATACACCCAAAGCCAAAGCAGTGATCGATTTTTTTTCCGAAAAATTCAGCCATGTGCTTCAAGCGCACGCTGATGAATTCCGTCCCCTGAAACCGGACGAACTGACCGCCATGGCACGCCACCCCTTGTGTTCCTTCGGATCGCATTCCCACCATCACGGGATAATGAACGCCATGCTTTCGGAAGAGTTGACCGAAAACCTGCAAGCATCCAAAACCATCCTGGAATCCCTGACCGGGCGCAGCATCACCCACCTGGCATTTCCCAACGGCGATTCCGATCGGCGCGTGCGCCAGATACTTGAAGCCACCGGCTATCGATGGGGATACAGCACCGCCCCCGGCCTGGTTCATGCGGGCACGGACCCCTACCAAATTCCGCGGACCATGATTGGCGCGTTCGAAGATATGGAAACCATCTTGTTTAAACTGAGCAGGCAGATCTTGATGCACGCCTTTAATCGCCGGAAAGGCTGACCCATGGAATTCCTGGAAGCGACACCGGAAGAGTTCGACGACATCGTCGCGCTTTTCAAAAAATACCGCTTCGCCTTGCAGGAGCGCCGCTGGTACGATTGGAAGTACTTCAGCAACCCGGTGGGCGACGCGCGGCCTTTTAAAATAACGGTCGGCGGTAAAATCGTCGGGGCCGTCGCCGTCATGCCCCAGCGTTTCACCTACCAGGGCCGTCCGCTGACCGGCGTGCAGACCGTGGACGGCCTGCTCGGCATGGAGATCCGCGGTAAAGGCAACTTCAACCACCTGATGCATTTTTTGGCCGCCCAAAAACCGCCGGGCGTTCAGGAAGACTGTTTCTACCTGAGCTTTCCCTCGCTGGCTGCCTCTGTCAAAGCCCATCAACACGCCGGCTGGCACCGGCTCTCCAACGTCAGCATGCTCTCCTGCCTGCTCACGCCGGCCCCGCTTTTCAAGAAAAAACCGATGCCGGCCTTGCAAAAAGGATTGGAACTTCCCTGGAGCGCTTTTCGGCGCCTGCTTTGCGGGCCGTCCCAAAGCAAGGTCACCATCAAATTGGCGGACGTCGCGCCCCCCGATTTCAATGCCCTGATCGACGCAAGCAAAGTCAGCGGCGAGCGCTCCGCCGATTTCATGAAATGGCGCGTGGAAC
>JBAQGR010000837.1:0-2261 GCA_049287895.1 Desulfatitalea sp. | reverse complement strand
ATCTCAAGGCCCGTAACCGCCTGTGGGTGGGCGTTGAGAAAGCCAAGCGCGCGTTGTCCGATGCACCCTATACGCGCCTTCGCGAAGAGTACATCGTCGGCGATCTGCACCTGGATATGGAAATCGCGCGTTCGGAGTACGAAGAGATGATTCGTCCCCTGCTGCGCAAAACCATGGATTGCGTGCATCGCTGCTTTAAAGATGCCGGCATCCTGCCCGGCGCGGTGGACAAGGTGATCTTGGTGGGCGGAGCTTCGCGAACGCCGCTGGTCACGGAACTGGTGCGCCAAGCCATTCGGGTCGAACCACGTCACGAGATCGATCCCGACCTCATCGTGGCCATGGGCGCCGCCATTCAGGCCGGGGTGATCAAAGGGCAAAAGACCAGCAGTATTCTCGTGGATATAACGCCCTACACTTTTGGTACCGGCGCCGTGGGCATGCTCGACGGGCAGTTTCAGGAGAATGTTTTCGTACCCATGATCCACCGTGGCACCCCGCTGCCCGCCCGCAAGGGCGAGGTTTTCCTCACCATGTACGACGGCCAACCGGCCGTGGATGTTCGTATCTACCAGGGCGAAGCCCCGTCGGCCGAAGACAATATCTTCATCGGCAATTTTTTGGTCGAAGGGCTCAAGGATATCCCGGCTGGCAACGAAATCGTCCTTACCCTGGCCCTGGATCTCAACGGTGTGCTCGAAGTCACGGCAATGGAAAAACGAACCGGCCTGTCCAAAACCGTGAGTATGCAAGCCAGCGACAGCGACACCTCCTTTGATCTGGATCAGGCGCGAGAGCATCTGAGCGCCGCCTTTGGTCCCGACCTGCCCGCGCCCGGCCGTTCAATGGAAAAGAACGAAGACAAGCAGCAAGTAATCGTCGTGGCCAAGGATCTTCGTAAGCGGGCCAATTTTCTTCTGGACGACATCGACACAGCGGACGCCGACGAGCTGCGCACGCTGCTGGCCGAAAGCCAGAAGGCCGTGGGCGACGGCGATCTACCCAAACTGACGCAACTGAACGAATCCCTGTCCGACATGCTCTTCTATCTGGAGGATTGATATTTCGTGGAGATCAATTGCCCGGCCTGCCGTAAAACCTGTCCCTCCGAGTCTCAATGCAGCCGCTGCGGGGCGGACCTGCGCACATTGCGGCAAATCCTGCAAACCGCGGCCCAGGTCCTGGCGTCCGGCCATCATTTCCTGCGCCGAAACGAAGGGACCAAGGCCCTGCGCGCCGCGCAAAGTGCCTGGCACCTGAAACATTCGGCCGCCGCGGCACAACTGGCCTTTTTGGCCTGCTTGCGGCAGCGGCAATTCGCCGCGGCCGAACTCTGGTACATGCGGACCACGGGCCAGCCTTAAACCATGAGCACCTGATGGGTTGGACCGCCGGCAACCTTCAAATTGGACGCGAACACAATGGCAGGAAAGAAGACAAGGCTCAGTGCCAAAGAGTTTGACCGCATCGTGCAACAGGCCATCGACCGCATCCCATTGGAGATGCGTCGGCACTTGGACAATATCATGATCAGCGTTCAAAAGCGGCCCAGTGCCGAGATGCTAGCCGAGTTGGACATGGGGCCCGATGAGACGCTGTTCGGCATTTACTGGGGCGTGCCCCTCACCGAGCGCTCGGTGACCGAGCCGCCCCTATACCCGGATACCATCTTTCTTTTCCAGGAACCCCTGGAGCAGTTTTGCCTTACCCGCGATGAACTGGTGGAAGAGATCGAGATCACCGTGGCCCACGAGATCGCCCACGCCCTGGGCATGTCCGATGAAGAACTCGACTCCCTGGGATACGGCTGAGAACAATGCTATTGCTGCTCTCTGGTTTTGAGCAGGGTCACTTGCGGCCACTGTTCGGTCATGTACTTGACCCACCATAGGCTGGGAGCCAGGTAGGTCAGGTTGCCGTCGGCATCCAGGGCCAGGGTGGCCTGGTTGGCTTTCTGGAAGGCGGCCAGATCACTCTTGCTGTCACAGTGCACCCAGCGGGCCGTGGCGTACTCCACGGGTTCATAGAGGGCTTCGACGCCATACTCATCGCGCAACCGCGCCACGGTTACATCGAACTGCAATACCCCCACCGCGCCCAGGATATAGTCGTTGCCCAGCAGGGGACGGAACAGTTGCACCGCACCCTCCTCGGCCAGTTGGGTCAATCCCTTTTGGAGCTGTTTGGCTTTCAAGGCTGTTTTCAAACGCACACGCCGGAAGTGCTCGGGAGCGAAATTGGGAATGCCGGTGTATTTGAGC
>JBAQGR010000836.1:0-11357 GCA_049287895.1 Desulfatitalea sp. | reverse complement strand
GACCACGCCTTGCCTGCACGCAGAGGGCCAATAGAGAAAGGCCGTAGCGTGTCTCGGGCTTGAGCAATGCTTCACGGCTGCCCATGATGGCCCAGAAGGCGCATTGAGGCTGGCATAGATGCTCCTTTGGGCCCATCCAGGCCATGGCCTTAAGGTCGTCGCTCCATTGATGTCCACCGGGGTTCAAGCCATAGGTTTTCAATTTGCTAATCAGCCCGCGCACCTCTTGCTCGGGAACGGTTAGGGCACTTACGAAAACGCTTTTCATGAATTATTTCCTTTCTCTAATCAGCCTCACGCTTTTCCCAGCAACCGCTGCTGCCGCCACCCCGGCGCCCGCACCGCAAACAAAGGCAGACCGGTCCTTAACAGGACCAGCTCCAGGGCAGCGGCGATGCGCTGACGCTGGTATCCGCTTGTCAGGATCTGTTGGCAATGGTCTGGGGATATGGGCTTGCCGCACAAACAGCGGGTTCCCTGTTTAAAGTCCTTTCCGTTTTTTACCCACCATGCTTTGATCAAATCGGGTTCCGGCCAGGGCAGATCTTCATCCGGATCAAGGGCCACATCCTCATCTTCCGGAGTCTCAGTGGGGCCGGACTCAAATCCCTCGGGTGGCTCGCCTTCCAGATCTTCATAGGCGATATCCACGCCGGTAATCATGGAAAAGGATTCGCCCGCCGCCCGCGCCAGATCGGGATCTTGCATCATCTCCAATAACAAGGGAACGGCCGCCGGATCGCCCAGGGCACCAAATCCGCCAACGGCCGTGCCAGTCGATTCCTTGTGCTGCGATAGTTTCCGCAACCATTGCATGGCTTCGCTGGGCGCCATTTTACGAATCGCCAGGTCGCACGCCCTTTGGGCAAGAGCATTGGGTGTATCGACCCAGGCTGTTAAAATTCCAACCGCGGAGGCATCGCCCAGCAAGATTGCGGCCCGGGCCGCATGGAATCGGCAGGGGGCTTCCTTGTCCTGAAGGTGCCCGCTCACGGCCGACAGCAGGTCCAACCGCCCCAGTTCACCGGCCGCCTTCAAAGCCCGGGCCCGGACCAGCGCATCCGGGTCTTCGATCAACCGCGCCAGCACGGTCCCGGGATCGCGGCGATGCACGGCATGGGCGGCCAGACCGATGCATTTCAGAAAACTCAAATCGGCATCCGAAAGCCGTCGCACCGCATCTGCGACAACTTCAAAATCGATCCATCCCAAAGCCGATACCAGCGCACGCTGAAGACCAGCATCCGGTTCAACCGCCGCCAGCACGGTGTCCATGCGGGCAGGGATCATCTTCTCAAAGGCCAGCACACCAGCTGCAAAGATCTCCCCGGGCTCGCCCACAGCCATTGCGGCTTGGCAGATCCCCCACCCCGCCTCCCCGGCAATGCGCAAACCGTCCAAATTTGCTTCCACCCGATCGTCCAGATGGGCAAGATCAGCCAGATCGTAATGGGGTTCGGTCACGGCACGGTCTCTCAGCAGCCAGTTGAAAGCAGCCTCTTCTGCATGTTGTTCAATAATATCGGGTATTATTGTCATATCGAAAAGTAGCATTCCCAGTCTTTTTCAAATAGAATTCAATGGAAAGGTTGATAACCTATAGAACTTTTAGTACGCGATCGGGAACCAATAGACAGATATCGTCCGCTCCGACTGATAACAATGCCTTTTCGATGGCATCCAACCGGAAAAAAGAGGTTGGGTTATGGGGTGGCAGCGGCACTTTCGCCAACGTCCCATTCTGCATGGCGAATAAATGAGTTATAGAACACACATAAGGTCGATCCTTAAACCAGCAAACATCCCATAAGTCATCTCGCGTGCCCGACTCCACCGGTTGCCATGATTCGCCTCTTCCATGCAATAGTCCACCTTGCTGCCCGACGATATAGACGGTTCCGTCCGGTGCGCACTTTATTCCTGTGTGGATCAGATTGGTCGGGCTGTCTATTATATTCCAGTAGCGTCCATTGTACTTCCAGATCTCGCCTTCCCAACCTACTGCATAAATTTCTTCAGGAGTGAACCCATCTACGGCTTCGAATCCAACGGTTTCACCAATGGAAGCCCTCTGCTCAGACGGAACGGAAAAATCATGAACGCTGAAATCGGATGCAATCCGTATCATTTGGTGTCCGGCGCCAACAGCATACACATATCCACCGATCACCCGACAGTTGCGAAGCACCGCTCTTATTATCAAGCCTTGCTGCGTATTGGGATCCAATTCCCGCGTGGCGCCATTGCGTCGAATATCCAATAGCCGACCTGTTTTCCCGATGGCGACGAACTCAGTCTCGGGCCAATCGGGGTAGCATAGGGCAGCCACCGTCCAATTCAATGTCACAGGATCTTTCAACTGCCCATTGTCCCACAAGTATAGAATTGAATGCTCTGTCCTGGAGGCGAGCAATTGCTTATCCAACATGCACAGAAGCAAACGCCCCTGGCGCCCCAAGCACCCGGTTTTAAATTGCCCTATTTCAGAAAACAGAGTAGCCACGTTGACTCCTTGCGACTGTTCACTCAAAAAAGTTTAGAAAAGCTTTGGGATGCCCACCATTTCAGCCAAGCCCTCCGCATAGTTTTCGGCCATATAAGAATCCCAGGCCGACTTGGCGCACTCCTTAGCCCGCTCTTCCGCAATCCGAAGGTCCTCGGGTGATGTTTTTCCTTCTACTACCGCCTTGATTTTAGTTTCGTCGTTTATGCCGCACTGATTATGATAGTTATCCAACTGTTTTTCAGTACACGCTTGGCTGCAGAATGATGCCGGGAAAGCTTTTGTCATGGCCGATACTGCGTTCTTCTTCCCTTGCTTATAGGTTTGAGCCCGATGCCCGCTAACCGACCCCCCATCGCGCAAGTTGAGGGTTTCTATTGGCATCTTCATGGCTTCGCTGCTCTGGAAAGTGTGCATGAGCCCATGGGTTCCTGTATTCTGATTGATACCTTCGGCGCACACACAAGGCGCATCATCCTCATTATAGGGAACTGAACCAGTATTGACACCCGCCAAGGGCTTGCTACCCGGTCCGCCCCGTCCTTCGTCAAAAAGAGCAGAGGCCTCGATCAAGTGATGGGGGGTTTGGGGCGAACAACATCCCTTGATCCCTGATTTTGGTTTGTAAGGTTGCAAAAAACATCGCCTCGCGTTCATGCACTCTTCGGCGGCATGATGTTTGGAAAGTGCATGCGCTTGGGGGCTTGCCGTGGAACCACTGGGCTTCCCAGTCTTAGCATACCGGGGGCTTGGATCATATGGCAGCGGCTTCAAGGACTCGCACAAATCTTCACTGCCGTGGGGATCAAAATCTTCACAGGCTTTCTTCTCTTGTTCCGCTTCTTTAGCGCAAGCGCCGCCGGGCTCGACAGCCATGCTGTCTAAATATGGCCATGGTACACCTTCATTGGCGGGAAAAGACCCGTGATTATGCGTCGTCAAATCTAGGTGCCGCACCACGTTCTGGCCTTCGAACTTCACATCCATGGACCAGGCGTTGAAGTACACCTTGCCTTTGGTCTTACTGGTGAGGATCCCTTTTTTGGGGGCTGCGCCGGCTTCGTCTCCGGTGCTGGTCTTAAAATAGGACTGATTCTTGAGCATGATCTCCTTGCCGGAGATCTTGACCTTTTTGCTGCCCTTGGTGGTGTCCTTGGCAAAGGCGGTGTTGGGATAAGGGATGGGCACACCCGGGGGCGTGGCCGGGGTTTGGGGCGGGGTAAAGGCCACATCGGGAAAGGCGCACAATGCTTTGCCGTCCGCGGCCTTGCAGGCGATCTCCCGGCCGTTGGCAAAGACGTCGTTTCCCATTAGCTGCTCCCCTCGCGGTGGAAGGCGTTCAGCACCAGGGCGCCGCGCTGACCGTCGTCGTTGGCGCAGTGGCACAGGATGCCCTCCCCTTTCGAATAGCCTTTGCGGATGGCCGCTGACGCCACCGCCAGGAGCACCGGTATGATGGCGGCGCCGGTTTCGCCGATGCATTCGGCCGGGTGCTGGATATCGAACGCCTCTTTGCGCTTGCGCAGGACGCGCGTCAAGGCCAGGGCCGCCTCCTTGAAGTAGTACTGCTCGCCGCTCAGATCGCAAAGGCGATAGTCCAGATCCCCCAAATCCCGGCCGGCCATGGCGAGTGCCGCTTTGATCGCCTGAACCAGGCCGTCGGCCCGCAAGGGGTGTCCGGAGCCAAGGTAGGCTTTCTCCTGGCCGAAGCCCAGCCCCTGGATGGCAAGGGGTGCATGGGAGGATTGCCGCGCCGCTGTCAGCAACGCCGCGGCCCCGGCTTCGCCGGGAATGAATCCGTCGCTGTTCTTCTCCGTCAAGATCCGCTGCTCTTTTTCATAAGCCCCAAGGGTTTTAGCGGTTAAATAGGTGTCCACACCGGCAACCATGCAATAGCGGCAGAGGCCGGAGCCCAGGAACGCCTGGACCTTTTCGAGGGCCCGCACGCCGCCGACCCGCCCATTGGCGATGATCATGGATTGTGGGTGGAACTGAATGCCGACCCTTTTCTGCACCTCAGCGAGCAAGTGCGCATCCTGATCCGGGAACCGGCCGGGTCGTTCCGGTTCCGCCAGGCACAACACAAGCGGCGTCTGGCGGATCTCTTTTTCATCCAGGCCGGCCGACGCCTCACGCACGGCCAGGGCCGCCATGTGCGCCAGCTTGGCCCGGCCGCGCCACGGTGTTTCCAGCGGCACCTGGGCCCCGGTGATCCACTGGCCATGACTGTCCATGAACCGGGTTTCGCTGAAGTGGGTCAGCCCGCAGCGAATGGCAGCGCAAGCGGCCGGCGCGCTGAGCCCGACACTGCTGACCATGCCGCAGGCTTCGATCGCAATTTCAATCATCGCCGCGGCCCTCGGCCGCCTGGACCCCGGATGCCTCTTCCGCCGCGTCCGCCGTCAATGGAAACGCGGCGTCAGTTGCGGGCCATGCCTTGTGCTTATCCTGGGGATCGTGGCCCACCACCACCAGTTCCATCTCCAGCATGTTGCGCCGCAACGGAACCGAAGCCCGAGCTGTGACAGTGAAGCAATTTTCGTCGGGCTGGAGCATCACCGTGTCCACGACTGCCTTGGCTTCTTTCTCTTCTCCGTTTTTCAGGAAGAACCAAACCAGCACGTTGATCCGGGGGAAGGGAAAGCCGATACGCCCTTCGGGTGTCAAATTGTTTAGGATCACCGGCTCGCCCCCTTGGGGATAGGCCACCTGCTGGTCTACGGGAGCGGCCTGGAAGTAGGCCGGATCGAAATCGGGCGGCAGGAAGGGAAAGATGTTGTCCAGCCAGTTTTGATCATAGGTTCCGGCCAGGGTTGCCCGGGGCTGCCAGCCACGACCGACGGGGCCGAAGGAGATGGGCCGGTAGCGCTGGTCGGGCGCTGCCACCGCCTCGCCCGGCGCCTCGGTATTGGGCAGGGGCCGACCATCGACCCACTCTTTGCCGATGTAGTGATGATACCCCACGCCGACCGGGTTTTCTAATATGGCGCGCACTTTCCGGGGATCGCCCTGGCTGTCGTCCACGCCACCGAAGGCGCGGTCGTAGCTGATGGGCATGCGCACAAACGGCTGGGCCCAGGAGGCTTTGGTCATCAGAAAGCTGTATTCCCATACGCGGTCGCCTACGACGTTGAAGCCTTTCTGCATGGTACCGAAGCGCAAACCGACCGGCACCTTTACGGCCGGCCGGCCGCCGGGCGCATAGGCGCTGCCGTTGAGCAGTACATCGCAGCGGGGCTTGACCGGCGCATAGTCGCTTTCGTGGATGGGCGCCGAAAAGCCCGGCTCCCCCGTAAAGGTATCGGCCTCCACCAGCGGCAACTGCTCGTCGGCGAGCCGGGGCATGCTTCCATCCCTGGGAATGCTATAGGTCCCTTTGACGCAGACCACCAGGTGTTCGCGCCCCTCCTTGTCCAGGCCCATGGTATAGCCGGCCTGCATGTCGGTAGCTTTTTCCAGTCTCATGAGGGCAATCGCATCTGACTTAATTGATCTGCACCGAGCCGCCCTTGATCCGGTTGACCCCCGACGAGCGGTTGAGCAGGTAGGCGCCGCGGATGATGATCTTGCCTGCCCGGGTCAGGGTGATGCTGGCCTTGCCGCAGCGCAGGACGATCTGCTCCTGGGCGTCGAAGGTGATGATCTTCCCGTCCACCGTTACTTCCTGGTTTGCATCCATTTGAAAAGAGATCTCTTCCTTGGGCGCGACGGCGCCAACGATCACGTCGATGACCACCGGCCGGCTGGGATCGCCCTCCTCAAAGAGCAGCAGGACCTGTTCGAAGGCCGACACCCCCTGGTTTTGTAGACGGGCCTGCATGCCGCCGGAAAGTTTGGCGGGCTTCGGCCCGTTCGCATTGTCTTTGAAGTCCACATGGACGATGCCTTGGTTGTCCACATGGACGATCTTTCCAATACGAACGCCTTCCAACCGCGGATCTTGCGCGCGGCTGTCGAGCGGCTGAGCCGGAGCGGGTTGCATTTCAGTTCTCCAATACCTTTTGACCCTTGATGGTGATGTTGCCCGAGCCTTTGAGATCGATCTTCTTGCCCTTGATCAGGATATCGCCGTTCTTTTTGAGGGTGATCGAGGCCTGGCCCACCTTGATGGTCAGCTCCTCTTTGATTTCAATCACCCCTTTTTTACTTCCGGCAATGGCGAAGTCATCGCTGGCGGCAAGGGTCATCTTCTTGCCGGACTGCATGCTGATATTCTTACCGGCGCTCACCGACTTGTCGTTGCCGACGGTTTCACTGCTGTCGGCGCCCACAACCACCGTTTTGGCAGCGCCGATCTCTTCGGCCTTGACCGCGCCCACGGTTTCGTTCATGGCCGCGCCCACGGTGATCTGGTAGGCGGCGCCGACGGTTACCGCCTTTACGATGGCGACGTCCTCGGTCTGGTTGGCGCCCACGGTCAGGCTGGCGTTGGCGCCGATGGTCTCGGTCTTGTTGACACCGATGGATTCGGTCTTGTTGACACCGATGGTCTCCGTATGGTTGGCCCCCACATCGATGGTTTTGTTGACGCCGATGGTTTCGCTTTGGTCGTTGCCCACCCGCTTGGTGCGATTGCTGCCCACCGAGAGGGTTTCATTGTTCCCGACGGTCTGGTTCTTGTTGTTTTCAATGGCGATGGTCCAATCCTTCTGACCATGAAGATAAATCTCCTCGCTGCCCTTTTTGTCTTCGAAGCGAATCTCGTTGGAGCCACCGCCGCCGGTGGTCGAGTCCGACTTAATGGTGCTTTTGGTCTTTTGTGCGGGAAGCCCGTAGGGAGGCGTATTGCTGCCATGATAGACGCGCCCGGTGATGATGGGCCGGTCCGGGTCGCCCTCGATGAAATCGACGATCACCTCCTGGCCGATGCGCGGGATGAACATGGCGCCCCAACCGGCGCCGGCCCACGCCTGGCTGACCCGTATCCAGCAGGAGCTGTTCTCGTCCTTCTTGCCCAAACGGTCCCAGTGGAACTGCACCTTGACCCGGCCGTGCTTGTCCGGATAGATCTCCTCGCCGGACGGACCGGTGACAATGGCGGTCTGAACCCCTTCCACCACGGGCTTGGCCGTCTGGCGCTCGGGGCGGAAGGTGACTGCCGAGGGGATGGCTTCGAAGAGATTCTCATAGCGGGTACCTTCGGCCGAAGAGGCCTTTTCGGCCAGCACCTGGGGCTGGGCGCCGCTGTGCACGACCGAAGTCAACAAATACTCCTGGTTGAAACTATCCATGACGTGGCTGTTCAGGGTGAAGGTAAAACCGGGCACCAGTCGCGGCACCACGCTTTTACCTTCGGCGCGCTCCTTGAACAGGACCGCCTCCTGCAACCGTACCTGAACCAGCCGCCGGCCCTCTTCGGTGGTGGCGTACTCTCCGGGAAAGTCGTACACCTCCAGCCGCTTGTTCTCCTTGTCGCTGTGGTCCGCGGTCAGATCCAGAGAAGGCTTTTCGAAATTGAAATCGCGCAGGGTGTATTTTCCGGTGCGTATCTGGCGGGCCAACTGAAACGTGACCACGGCCTCTTCTTCGGCCACCATGGCGCTGCCCGCGTTGAAGACGACTTGGGCCTCACCAGCGATGGGCTGGTAATTGACCGCACCGTCGCCGAAGACCAGCAGGTGTTTCTCCTTGGAGTGCTCGAAAAAATAGAAGATGCCCTCTTCTTCCAACAAGCGCGATATGTAGTCGAGATCACTTTCCCGGTACTGAACGCAGTATTCGCGGGGGGCGTAAGATCCTTGCAGCCGAAAGTCGAACAGGTCGCTGGTCATCCCGCTATCCTCCAGCGTCTGCCGGACGATATCGGGGACGCTTTTATTCTGAAAGATGCGACAATCCCGGGCCAGGGAGAGCAACCACAATTGCGGCACGACACGGGCCTGATAGAGGAAAAAGCGACCGTTGACCCCGGTTTGCACGAACCGGTTCACCATGCCGTGCATGAGCCGGTCATTGTCGGCGCTTTCGATGGTCAGCAGCGCCACTTTGCCGACCGCGTCGGCCAGCTTGATCTCTTCTTCGACGGCCAGGGTTACTTCAATTTCAAAAGGTGTCGAAATACTTTCCCGAACGGTAAATTCCACCACAAGCCATTCGTTGCCCTCGACCGCAAAGGTAAACCGGGGTGCATTGGCCTGGGAGAAGGTAGCCATCTCATCCTCCGAAAGCGACGCTGAAACCGCCGCCCGTATCCAGGTCGAGATGCACGGAAGCGGGCATCTGGCCGGTGCTCATGTGGCTCAAGATCTCCTGGGACATGCGCGGCATGATCGTCCCGCTCATGATGTAGTCGATATTGCGCGCCCCGGTCTCCACCTCGGTGCAGCGGGCCGCGATCTGATCCACCACGGCCGGGGAGTAGGTCATGGCGATCTTATGGGTAGTATTCAGGCGTCGCACCAGTTTTTCCATCTTCAACACCACGATCTGCTTGAGGACCTCGGGCGCCAAAATTTTGTAGGGGATGACGTTCATGCGTGCCAGCAAGGCCGGTTTGAAATGGCTACTCAGAATGGGACGCACGGCGCCGGCGATGGTCTCCAGCGGCGGCACCTCTTCCGCCGTACACATGGCGGTGATTACGTCGGTGGCCAGGTTGCTGGTCAAAAAGAGCACGGTATTCTTGAAATCGATCTCGCGCCCTTCGCCGTCGGCCAGCATGCCTTTGTCGAAAACCTGGTAGAAGAGGTTCAACACTTCCGGATGGCCCTTTTCGACTTCGTCGAGCAGTACGACCGAGTAAGGCCGCTGGCGCACGGCCTCACTCAGCACGCCGCCTTCGCCATAGCCCACATAACCCGGCGGCGAGCCGATCAACCGGCTGACCGTATGCTTCTCCTGGAATTCGCTCATGTTGATGGTGACGATGAAGTTTTCGCCGCCGAAGAGCAGATCGGCGATGGCCAGGCCGGTTTCGGTTTTGCCCACACCGCTCGGTCCGGCCAGCAGGAAGACCCCCAGGGGCTGGTTGGGGTCCTTGATCCCGGACTTGGCCGCCTTGAGCACCTGAGCAATGGCGATCATGCCCTCATCCTGACCCTTGATGCGTTCCTTGAGCCGCGCCTCCAATTGCAGAATACTGCGCGCCTGGTCACGCATCACCTTGCCCAGGGGAATCCCGGTCCAATCGGAGACCACCTTGGCCACTACGTCCGGATCGACCTCGGTGCGCACCATGGGCGCATCGCCTTGCACGCCAGCCAACTGCCTGGCGCAATCCTCCACCTCGGCCTTGATGGTTGCCGTATCCTGGCCGGCCTGCGCGGTTTCGGCCAGTTGGCGCCGCAGCTCGATCACCTTGTGGGCCAGCTCCTGCTCGCTGCGCCAGCGCAACTTAATCTCTTCCAGCGCTTTAAGCAGTTGCTCCCTTTCTTCAGTCAACAGCTTCTCCCGCTCCGCGTCCACGCTCACCCCGTGATGCCGGTCGCGGCCGATGCCCTCCAGTTCACGCGCCAAGGCCTGGATGCGCCGCTCTTTGTCTTCGACGACGTCCGGCTTGGCGGTCAGTAGTATTTTGACCCGCGCCGCGCTGGTGTCGAGCAGGTCCACGGCCTTGTCCGGTAACTGACGGCCGGAGATATAGCGGCTGGACATCTCGGCGGCCGCTTCGATGGCATCGTCGCGCACGACCACATGGTGGGCCTCTTCGTATTTGGCTTTCAAGCCGCGCAAAATCAGCTTGGCCGTCTCGGCGGAGGGCTCGTCCAACTTGACCAGTTGGAAGCGGCGCGCCAGGGCCGGATCTTTTTCGAAGTACTTCTTGTACTCCGACCAGGTGGTGGCTGCCACGGTGCGCAGCTCGCCGCGCGCCAGGGCTGGTTTGAGCAGGTTGGCCGCATCGCTCATGCCGGCCGACCCGCCCGCGCCGATGAGGGTGTGGGCTTCGTCGATGAAGAGAATAATCGGTTTGACCGAGGCCTTGATTTCGCCGATCACCGACTTGAGGCGGTTTTCGAATTCGCCCTTCATACCGGCGCCGGCCTGTAGTAAACCCATGTCCAGACCCAGGATGGAGACATCGCGGAGCAGTTCGGGCACATCGCCCTCTACAATCCGCAGGGCCAATCCCTCGACCACGGCGGTCTTGCCTACACCGGCTTCGCCCACCACGATGGGGTTGTTTTTGCGTCGCCGGGCCAGGATGTCGACCATTTGGCGAATTTCGCGGTCACGGCCGAAGACCGGGTCGATGTCGCCGGCAGCGGCCTTGGCTGTGAAGTCGGTGCAAAAACGCTTCAAGGCCGTGGCCTCGCCCGGCGGGCCGGCTTCGGCCTCGGCAGACGTCTCTTTAACAGCCTGCTCGGTCGAGCCTTTGACCATATCCCAG
Source organism: Desulfatitalea sp. (assembly GCA_049287895.1). GTDB lineage: Bacteria > Desulfobacterota > Desulfobacteria > Desulfobacterales > Desulfosarcinaceae > Desulfatitalea. Next base: position 528 of record JBAQGR010000836.1, on the reverse strand, counting down.
AAGCCTTTCATGAGCGCATCGCGGCTGATGGCGGTGAGCAGCTCCACATATTTTCCACCGGCCAGCTGCCGCGGCCGGCTGAGCAAGGCCGACAGCATGGCGCCGGAGCGCACCCGCGCTTCGGTCAGGTCCACCGAGGCTACCAACCAGGCCTCCTGGATCCACTCGAGCAGCAATGGAGAAAAGACCGGCTTGGCGGCATTGCCGGTCTTAAATTCTTCCAGGCTCTGGGCCAGTGCTTTTTCCACGCGGCCGGGGTCCAGCTCGAAATGGCGCAGAATGAGTGCCAAGTCGGCCTGGGGATTCTCCAATAATTTGACCAGCAGATGCTCCACCGTGACTTCGTAGTGGGTGCGTGACACGCAAAGACCGGCCGCGCCCTCCAGGCCGCTGGTGCAGTAACTGTTCAACCGGCGCAGCAAGGATTTGATATCTACCGTGAGCATGCTTTTTCCTCCATTTATGGTGTCAACATCTTCGATTCACTATAAAGCGGGTGCGCACCTCACCCAAATGCGCTTCCGAAAA
>JBAQGR010000835.1:0-5798 GCA_049287895.1 Desulfatitalea sp. | reverse complement strand
ATTGCATAGCCGACGGCCACCGAAATATTAGTATTCTCACCGGCCACATAGTTGAAGCCCACGGCCGGATTATAGACAGTGTAATCTTCTACTTCAGAGGCGTCCGCGGCATCGGGATCGTGATCGTAGGTAGTGATCATCTGGGCATACTGTAAGAACATATCGAAATGGCGCGTGAATCTTTTACGCAGCCTGAGATTGCCATACCAGCTATCAAAATCATCGGAGTCATCAAAAAGGCCTCGGGTGTAATCCACATGGGCCTGGAATCCATACTCGTTTTCGACGAACCACCATAAAAAATCCGCGTAGGGATCGTGGCTCTTGTTGTCTTCCACTGTATCCAGCTCATTTTCCAGAATGGAGTAGTCATATCCGAGTTCGAATGAATCTTCCCGTCCGAACTGATGGGCGATCTCCGCGTGGGCCGCATTGCGGGTGTACCTGTTCCGGCCGCGGGTATCGATGGAACTTTCGATATCGTCGGCAGGGTCGTCGGAGATGGTCAAGGCATCACTTACCGCGAAACGTGTTTGCCGGGCCATCTGCCAGTATCCGTCCATGGTCGCAAAGTGACGCCAGCTATCCAGGTGGGAGTTATTTTTGTAAGATGCGTGCTCCGGATCGTACGCGAAGGTAAGGCCGGCGGTGGCCCCTCTAAACCCCAGGGTGGCCCCCACACCGGCGGTGGTGATGAAATCCTCCTCCTCGTTGTCCGGTGTCAGAAACACGTTATCTGTATATTCTTCGCGCACCGTAACCCTTGGACTCAGTGTCGTTTCGATGGCCAGGGCTTGGGATAAACCCGCGAAGAGAACCAAGAACACCAGAATGGCTTTTTTCATCGCATCACTCCTCACGAAAAGTGGTTTTCAGTTGGGTGCACACAACATCGAACCGCATGTACTTCGGACATGTTGTCATCGTGCCCATGGACCCAAACAGCGTTGTGGTCAAGTGAGGCAGCGGCAGATCTGATGAACCGTTGTCCGGCGACCCGCCTGCCAACTGATAAAGAGGTGCTCAATGTATTCCATGATCCCCGCTTAAGTCAACCAGGGAGATCAGCGTTGAGGCATCCGCGGACCCGACTTGCCGGATCGCCGACCGCCTTGTCCATGAAACTTGCCAACCCGCGGGCAAGCCTTATCGTAATGCCGATCATCGCGGCCGGCGAATACTCCACGGCCGCGCCACCGATTCCTATCCCGCGCTTGTTTTTTGGGATCGGTTTGTTATAAAGATTCTATCTCCTAATAAATCACCATTAATTTCATCCACATAATAGGGAGTGCCCATGAATTCCAAAGAGTTTCGCAAACAGCTCACGGTCGACGGCCAAAACTACCTTTATTATGACATCCAGGAACTGGAGGCCCGCAAAATAGCCCCCATGGGCCGGTTGCCTTTTTCCATCCGCATTCTGGTAGAGAACCTGCTGCGTAAGCTCGATGGGCGCGTCGTCCGCGAAGCAGACCTGAAAGCCATCGCCGCCTGGCAAAAAACCTATGCGGCGCCTGTGGAGATCCCCCACCATCCGGCCCGTGTGTTAATGCAGGATTTCACCGGCGTCCCGGCGGTGGTAGACTTGGCCGCCATGCGCGACGCAGTCAAAGATCTGGGCGGCGATCCAGCCAAAATCAATCCCCTGGTGCCCGTGGAGCTGGTGGTGGATCACTCGGTCCAGGTCGACTACTTCGGCACGACCCGCTCCCTTGAAAAAAACGTTGCCAAAGAGTATGAGCGCAACGGCGAGCGCTACAAGCTGCTCAAGTGGGCCCAAAAAAGCTTCGCCAACTTTAAAGTGGTACCGCCCAACTCCGGCATCTGCCACCAGGTCAACCTGGAGTATCTGGGACGGGTGGTCATCGCCGAACAGACCCCCGAGGGGTTGCTGGCCTACCCCGACACCCTCGTGGGCACCGATTCCCATACCACCATGATCAACGGCATCGGGGTCATGGGCTGGGGCGTAGGCGGCATCGAGGCCGAGGCGGTCATGCTCGGCCAGCCCTATTACATGTCCATACCGGAAGTGATCGGCGTACGGCTCACCGGCCGGCTCAAGGAGGGGATGACCGCCACCGACCTGGTGCTCAAAGTCACCGAAGTACTGCGCAAAAAAGGGGTGGTGGAAAAGTTCGTGGAGTTCTTCGGTCCGGGCCTCAAGTCGCTCTCGGTCACCGACCGTGCCACCATCGCCAACATGTCGCCCGAGTATGGCGCCACCATGGGCTTCTTCCCCGTGGACGAAAAGACCCTCGAATACTTGCGCATGACCCACCGCGACGCCCAAGCCCGGCTGACCGAAGCGTACACCAAGGCCATCGGGCTCTTCTACACCGGCGCGGAGACACCGGAATACACCCAAGTAGTCGAACTCGACCTCTCGTCCGTGGAACCGTCGCTGGCCGGCCCTGCCCGGCCTCAGGACCGCATCGCCCTGGCGGCCATGAAAGGCGCTTTCGCCAAAATCCTGGGGTGTGAATACAACCGCGACGCGGAAGTGGCTGCGCTCTCCACCTTCCACGACGAATCGGGCAACCAGACCCGCCGAGCTCTCAAATGCAGCCCCCTGGCCCAACGCGAACTGGGAATCACCCTCGGCGACCGACCCACCAAAATCGGCGACGGCCATGTAGTGATCGCGGCCATCACCTCCTGTACCAACACCTCCAACCCCCATGTCCTGGTCGGGGCCGGACTGCTGGCCAAAGCGGCTGTCGAACGGGGCCTGAAGGTACCGCCAGTGGTCAAAACATCCCTGGCGCCAGGCTCCAAGGTGGTTATGGATTACCTGCAAGACGCCGGTCTGGTCCCCTATTTCGATGCACTGGGATTCCATTTGACTGCCTTCGGCTGCACCACCTGCATCGGCAACAGCGGCCCCCTGAACCCCATCGTCGAAAAAGCCATCACAGAGAACAACCTCAATGTGGCGGCCGTGCTTTCCGGCAACCGCAACTTCGAGGCGCGCATCCACCAGAACGTCAAATCCAACTTCCTGGCCTCCCCCATGCTGGTCGTGGCCTACGCCCTGGCCGGCCGCGTGGACATCGACCTGACCATCGAGCCCATCGGCCTGGACCCCAACAACGAACCGGTCTACCTGAATGAGTTGTGGCCCTCGTTCGCAAGCATCGATGCCCTGGTGACCGCCCATGTCCATCAGGATCTCTATGCCAAAGAGTACGGCCGGATTTTCGACGGCGACCAATTCTGGGAATCGCTCAAGGTCACCGAAAGCACCACCTTTGCCTGGGAAGCCGACTCCACCTACATCAAGAAGCCACCCTACTTCGACGATTTCAAGCTGAAAGCATTCGCCGCCGCCGGCGCCATCGACAGAGCCCGTACCTTTTTACTGCTCGGAGACTCGGTGACCACCGACCACATCTCTCCGGCCGGCGCCATCTCCCAAAAATATCCGGCCGGCCAGCACCTCATCGCCAAAGGCGTGGCACCGGCCGACTTCAACTCCTACGGATCGCGGCGCGGCAACCACGAAGTCATGATGCGCGGCACCTTCGGCAACGTGCGCATCAAGAACAAGCTGGTGGCCCCCAAAGAGGGCGCCTTCACCCTCAAATTCCCGGAGAAAAAAGAGCTCTACAACTACGACGCGGCCATGCTCTACAAAAAGGAAGGCACCCCCCTCATCGTCCTGGGCGGCAAAGAGTACGGCACGGGCTCCTCGCGCGACTGGGCCGCCAAAGGCACCAACCTGCTGGGCATCCGCGCCGTGCTGGCCGAATCCTTCGAACGCATCCACCGCAACAACCTGGTGGGCATGGGCGTCCTGCCGCTGGTCTTTCAACCCGGAGAAAACGCCGCCGGCCTGGGACTCGATGGCAGCGAAACCTTCACCATCGAAGGACTCGATGGCATTGCGCCCCGCAAAAAACTCAAAGTCCGCGCCGTCAAGTCCGACGGAAAACAGATCCAATTCGAAGCCATCGCCCGCCTCGACACCGAGGTGGATGTCACCTACTTCGCCCACGGCGGCATCCTGCCTTATGTGCTGCGCAAACTCATGGGAGCATGAAACAAAACTTTTCGAAATTCGGAATATTGACACGATCATATTAATCTGTAATGGTTATAATAATTTATTCACCTTCAAGGGTGAGCATTGGATGGATAGAGAAGATACAATCCATTATTGGATAATGAGCTCAGATAACGATTACAGGGCCATGATCCACTTATTCGAAAAGGGAGATTATACTTGGTCCCTTTTTATTGGCCATCTGGTGATCGAAAAATTGCTGAAAGCCTGGTACGTTCGCCAAGTTGACACCATCCCGCCTTTCATTCACGATTTAGTGCGGTTATCGGAAAAAGCAGGATTGTCACTCAGCGAAGATCAAAAGGACATATTGGACACGGTATCAACCTTCAATCTCAGGTCTCGATATGACGACTATCGGATGTCTTTTTATCAAAAGTGTTCGGAAACTTTCACGGAAAAATGGATCACCGAAATAAAGGGATTCAGGCAATGGCTAAAAGACATGCTCCCGAAGCAGCAATAAAATACGCTGTATTTCTCAAAAAGACGAAGCCGGGCATAAAGAAAGTTTATCTTTTCGGGTCATATGCCAAAGGTAGCTCTCATGAAGACAGCGACATTGATATAGCCATTATTTTTGATAAGCTTCCCGATTCCTTTGACATGCAGGTGGAATTGATGAAGGTCAGAAGAAAATTCGATACAAGAATCGAACCGCACCCCTTCAGCGAAGCCGAATTCAACCTGTCCAATCCGTTAGCCAGTGACATCTTGAAAAACGGCTTGGAATTGGCCGGTTAAAAATGCAACCATCGTCTCTCTTGTCTGGTTTCCACGCGGAAGCGAGTGAACCATATAACCTATAGCCGCACGGCGCTCGGCATCTATTTGGAATGCCATTGTAACCGGCTCCGCCCACCACAAGAATAGCCCCGGCCTTCAAGCCCATATTGAAACGCGCTCCTCACCTTACTTCCTGTTCAGCAGCGCCACCGCCTCGATATGAAACGTATGCGGGAACATATCCACCGGCTGTACTTCCCCTACGGCATACGCCTCCTTCAGCAGCACCAAATCCCGGGCCATGGTGGCGGGGTTGCACGACACATAGACGATTCTGCGAGGCCCCAATACCATTACTTGTTTGACCACATCCGCGTGCATACCCGATCTGGGGGGATCGATGATCATCACCTCCGGACAGACGCCTGCCTGCGGCAAAGTGTGGCGCACGTCACCGGCCACAAAGCGGCAGTTTTCGATCCCATTGCGCCGGCAATTGCGCCGGGCATCTTCCACGGCCCCGGCCACCACCTCCAGACCGATCACCTCCCCGGCCTCGGCGGCCAGATAGATGGCGATGGTGCCCGTCCCGCAATAGAGGTCCAAAACCGTCTCACCGCCGGTGAGGCCGGCATAACGCTTGACCACGTCATAGAGCCGCAGGGCGCCCTGGGTGTTGGTCTGGAAAAACGAATTGGCCGATAGTTCAAATTCAAACGGCCCGATACGCTCCAGGATCACCGGTTCGCCAACCAGTGGGATCTCACGCTCACCCGTCGCCACCCCGGCCACCCGGCCGCTGATATTGTTGACCACCGCGGCGACGTTGGGATAGCTGCGGACCAGCGCTTCCGCCAACGGCCGGACCTGATCCAGATCTTCCCAGGCCGTGACGATATTCACCATCCATTGATCGAAAGCCGTCGAATGGCGCAACACCAAAAAGCGCCAGAACCCCTCATGGCTGCGCAGGCCGTACACCGGCAACGGCGAGGCCTGGATG
>JBAQGR010000834.1:0-5735 GCA_049287895.1 Desulfatitalea sp. | reverse complement strand
GTTCTCCATGATGTAAAAGCCCAAAACGACCGCAGTGGCCAGCACGACGAAGATCCCTACGGCGATGGCGAGCAGGGTGAACAGGCGCAGCCCCGCTTTTCGGATTTTAGGCTCGGGGGCCCGCTCCAGACGCACCAAGCGCCTGCCCGGCTGGTCCCCATCGGCTCGCGGACGGCGTTCCATGGGTTGGGGCGGCATCGGCGGCTGCTCGGCGGAGCTGGTGATTTCGTCCTTTATTTTCAGGCTCTCCATGAGCACCTGCATCAGCGGCTGCTTGATTTCGTCCTTTTTGGTTAGGTCGGGAGTTACGATTTCAATGGTGGCGTTATCCCAGCTGATGATGCGATAGGCCGCATCGCGCCCGGTCCGTTCACCGGTTTCCGCATTGACGAGCTTGCCTTGCTTGACATAGAGCTGCCCCATCTGGCCAGAGGAGGTCACGCGTAAGGCAAACGAGGATTGCTCCATCTCCGCCATCTGGAGGAAGGAGGGCAAGCTGATGCCGTGAATCTGACCGCCCACGCTGCTGCTCACTTGCTGCAGAACGCTCTGGCTCAGGCTGCGCTTCACCAAAGTCTCCAACTGATGGTAGTGGTCATCGACAATCCAATCGGAACAGTAGCCCATATGGATTTCGATTTTGGCCTTGTTGCGCCGCCACGGCCAGAGTGCGCCGTAGAATTCACCGGTCTTCAGTTGCAGCAGAAATAGAGACTGGTCTTTTTCCACTCCGCCCAGGTATTTCACCGCGGAGCTTTTGCGCATTTTGCGCGGCAGGGGTTTTCCGGCCGGCTTCACCGGAGGACCGAAGAACTTGGCCATCAAGGTTTCAAGATCGGTTATCTGGCGATCGGTGCAGGTGGCTTGATAGAGGCTGCGGGACTCTTCATAGAACCGCTTGCTGATCTCCGGCAAGGCGTCCAGCTCACGCGCCAAAGCAATAAAACCCTCTAAAACAGGAATGTTTGCCTTTAATTCCGCTATTTCATCGCTGTCACCGGTCAGAATTTCGGCTACGAGCTGTTGGTCCATCTCCCCTGCTCCTTGTGGGTTGCGGCCCGTCCATCATTAACCTGTTGAATGTGCTTGCATTTCAATCCGCTACTATAAAAAAAATCCCGGATGATGTCAAAGAGAACCTGCGAATCTTCCGGGCCATCGCGCACCTTGATCCTGGCGCCGGATGCGTCGCCTTCCGATTTGGCACTCTGGACGGTGTTATCGGCATTGAATGCAAGAAAGATTAAAGCAGGATATGCATGAGAAAAGCGGCGGTCGCGGCCAGCATGTGAAAGAGAACCGCCGGCCAAATGCTCTGGGAGCGCTCCCTGACCATGCCGAGGGTCAGGCTCAGCAAGATCGCGCCAAGGACACGTAGAGCGGTTTTGCCATAACTTAGATGGGACGCGCCATCCCCCCCAAGATAAAGGGTGAGTACAAACCCCACGTAGAGCGATGCGCTGCCGATGGTCGGCCAAGAGAGAAACCAGCGGGTGTCGTAACGCTGGATTCGGGCAAATTGTGCCAGCAGGCCGTGGGCCAAGCCTCGAAAAAGTGTCTCGGCGGCCAGCGGCATGCCCACCACACCCAGCGCGGCTATGAAAAGCCACTGTTTGTCGGCGGTCCATGCGGGTGGAGCCCACAGGCCGCCGGCCACACCGCCCGCCAAGGCGGCCGGCAGAATGGCCCACCAGTGGGCGCCGATGGGCCGGGTCCATCCGTATTGCCACGCTCGGCCGGTGGCGATGAAGGCCAGGCTGAACCCGCAAGCGAGCAACAGGGTAAGCACAAAGCCGAAATCGGGGTTGAGCCACAGCGGGTTCAGCGAAGAGCTCTCCAGCCAAGCGGACGGATCCCATATCAGGCGCACGATATGGGCGCACAGCACGATAAAACCCACCAAGGCCGCGGCAAGGCCTAAACGATAGGCTTTTTGACCCAGATCGGGTTTGCGCACCGCGTCGCGGCAGGCCTGGACGATCTCCAGCGGCGTCAGGCGGGTGCCAATCTCCCGGGGGGAGCCGCCGATGTCGACCGCACCGCCCCACTTGTTGTTCAAGGTGCGGAATTTGACCGCTTTATCCACGAAGTTGAGCCGTTCATAAATCTCTTCCAGTTTGATGGGCATGAACATGTCCATCTGCCGCACGGTGTAATACTTGAGCCCTTTTTTGAGGAAAACCACGCCCAGCCGGTTGCCGTAAATCTTGTTGAGATGGGGTTCGATTTCGTAGATCCCCATGTCCGCTTCGACCACGGCGGCGATGCGCTGGTCTGTCAGATCGATGCGCGCCAGCTCCTCCACGCCGAAGTAGTCGGCAAAGTCGCTGGATTTATAAAAAATCTGGTCAACTCGATGCAATACGGCAGCGGTATACGTAAGGAAGTCCGTCTTCTCCCAGCGCCCTGCCTTTTTCAGAGCCATCTCATCGCCGCGCAAATGATCGATGACTCGCTGGATTTTGCGCATCAGCTCTTCGGGCAGGGCACAGAGCTCCTTGAGCTCCAGGCCCATGGCATCGATGATACCTTCGTAGCGCACCAGGGCGAACAAAAGGCGCCGCTGGGTGGCATCCTGGCGGCCGATCCGGGCATGGTTGAGAATGATCCAGATGGCCAGGAGCGTATCCAGATCCGGCTCATTGGCGAAGATATTCCACTCCCGGCTCTGCAAGTCGAGCCCTTTCATATAGAGCACCAGGGCTTGCTCGCAGGCGGCCAGGGTAAAGGAGCGCACACAACCCTCATGGTGATCGAGGTTGTACACCTGGCGTTCGTGGTCCATAAACGGTTCGCACTGGGCCACGCCATCTACGAAAATACTGCCGGATGGAGATTTGCGGGCTGCGGATGCGGAAAAAGCCAGACCGGGCTCGATGTGCACATTCAGGTTGGGCGCCTCCAGGCAGGTCAGCACCCGATCGTTGCCGTTAAACTTGATGGTGTAACGTTCGGGGAGATTCCCGCCTTTGGACGGGCCAAGCCGGAAGACCGGGTCGCCCACGCTGTCCTCAAAAGGCTGTTGGCTGTTCTGATCTATATCGGGTGAAGCACTCATGGACAATTCCCATCGGCGGGGCGGTTTGAGCATTGGATCCAGCGTTTCATGAACGCCCTACCGATGATAGTTGGGTCCTTATGTCTGCTACCAATGATGTTTTGTTTTATTGGGGAATGGCGCTTGGTCTTTCCGCAAACCTTTCCACCAGCCAGGAGATCGCTTTTCTGTGGGCCCACTATCCATAGCAGCGGTTCACAGCGCGGTCAAGATGGATCGCGCCGCGCCGGTTGGAATCCCGGCCGGGCCGACTGGGCCAAGAAACTCTAACCCATCAGGATTTTATCGTTTTCCGGCATGCCGCCCCCGATGATGGGAGAAGATCCACGCTCGATGCAATAAATCATTGCCTGTCGTCCGATTCTCGACTAAAAAAGAGTATCTTTAGAAAGGTTCTCTTAATTCGTGTCCATCCAGAAAATGGTAGATTGCGGCCCAGATCAAGGCCGCAGCGATTTTGAAACCGCAGGCGTAGCTTTACTACGTCGAGGATTTCAAAATCGCGAGAACGCGGATATGGGTCGCAAGATGCCGTTTTATGGATGGACACTAATTCGTGTTTCTGCCCAAAGGGCCATACCATCCTTGGTCTGCATGACAAATGGCTGTTAAAAATTCAGAAAAGCAACTTTCTTCTGGAGGCAGGCAATGCGCTCGGCCATGGTAATTTCTGCGGTTTCTGACGATATCGCCCACATACGCAACGCGTTCGGGCCGGAGTTCCGGCTCAGTACCGCCGCCGACGTGCCCTCGGCACTGCGAGTTCTGGACAGGGTGCGCTACGATTTGATCTTTGTGGATCTAGAAATTCTCTCGGCCTATACCGCGGACAGCGGACCGGAAAGTGCCTTGCAAATCTTTCAGCAGCGCTATCCGGCCATCGAGCTGGTGATCATGACGCCGCCTTCCCAGATCCGCCGGGCGGTCGATTGGGTCAAGGCCGGGGCCAGGGATTACATCAGCTACCCCATTTCCCATGACGAAGTGCGCCTGGTGACCGAGTCCATCGCCCAATCCATTTTGCGGCAATCGGAACTGGACTACCTGCGGGACAAGTTCTGGAAAACCGATGCCCTGGATGTGGTGCAGACCAAGAGCCAGGTCATGTTCGAGGTGTTCAAAAAAATCCGCTCGGTGGCCTCGACCAAAACCACGGTCCTGCTCGTCGGCGAAACCGGCACCGGCAAAGGGGTTTTGGCCAAGTTGATCCATCAGCATAGCAATCGGCAAAACGCCCAGTTTATCAGCGTCCATTGCGGTGCCATTCCCGACACCTTGCTGGAAAGCGAGCTGTTCGGCCATGAAAAAGGAGCCTTTACCGGTGCCGTGCGCAAAAAACTGGGCAAATTCGAAATCGCCAACGGCGGCACCATTTTCCTGGATGAGATCGGCACCCTGACGCCTCCGGCCCAAATCAAGCTGTTGCAAGTGTTGCAAGACGGCACCTTCAGCCGCGTGGGCGGCGAAGAGACGATTCAAACCAATGCGCGGGTGATCGCGGCGACCAATTCGGACCTGAAGCAATTGAGCGATTCGGGTCAGTTTCGCAAAGATCTCTTCTACCGGCTCAATGTCTTTCCCATCCTCATTCCCTCCCTGCGCGAACGCAGCGAGGATTTACCGCGCCTGATCGACATTTTCCTGAAACGGCTGAACCGTGAATTTCAAAGATCCATTCACAGTGTCCATGCCCAGGTGGTCGACGCGTTGTCGCGCTACGATTGGCCGGGCAATGTGCGCGAACTGGAAAATCTGATGGAGCGGGCCTACATCCTGGAGAACTCGTCCACGCTGACACCGGAAAGCTTTCCATCGGAGCTGTTCGAGGGCCAGTGCCCATCGGCGGCCATGCCCATCAACGCCCGCATGCCGCTGTCCAATGCGCGCAAGATTGCCTTGGAGGATTTTGAGCGCCACTACATCAAAGAGTTGGTGGCGCGCAATCATGGCAAGATCAATATTTCGGCCATCGAAGCCGGCATCACCACGCGCCAGTTGCATAAGCTGATGAGCAAATACGGAATCCGCAAAGAGGAGTTCAAGCCCGACGCCGCCCTTAGATAGGATCCAATGACACCAATCTCCCACGCCGCCACCCCTCCCCCAAAAGCGCACCCTGCGGATGAGCGGCCGCGACCCCCCGGCCAAATCGTCACCCGCGCCTCGCTCTGGTACTGGCTCGTGCTGGCCTTCATCTTACTGGCGGCCCTCTGGTTGCGGGTCGACGATTTGATCGCCTGGCGCCACCAGCCCCAACGCGCCTTTTTCGAAGGCCAACCCTTGTTGATCTCTTTCGACGGCTACTACTACTTGTCGCTGGCCCGCGATCTGCGCGAAGGGACCTACGATGCGGTGGATACCCTGCGCGGCGTGCCCGAATCCCCACAACGGCCCATGCCCCCGCCCCTGTTGTCGCTCTTGGCCGCCGCCTCCCCCTGGTCGCTCAATTGGACCGCCCTGCTTTTGCCACCGCTGCTCGGCCTGACGCTGGCCGTACCGCTGATGTTGCTCGGCCGGCTCTATGGGGGTCGGCTCATGGCCCTGGTGGCGGTGGCCATGGGGCTTTTCCCCAGCTACTATGTCTACCGCAGCCACATGGGCTGGTTTGACACCGATTGCCTGAACGTCACCTTCCTGCTGCTCATCTGCTATCTGTTCATCCGTTTCGGATTGGCCA
>JBAQGR010000833.1:0-2109 GCA_049287895.1 Desulfatitalea sp. | reverse complement strand
ACGTGCGCCAGTACATGAAGATCCTGGAACGGCCCGAGGTGGACCTGGTGACCGGTTTGTCGCCCACCGTGGCTATCGAACAGCGCATCAGCCACACCAGCCGGCGCTCCACGGTGGCCACGCTCACGGAAATCTACCACTTCTTGCGGTTGCTCTTCTCCAAGCTGGGCACGTCGCATTGTCCGGGCTGTCTGCGGCCCCTGTCGCGCCAGACCGCCACCGAGCTGCACGCCCAGATCGCGGGCCGCTACGGCCGGGCCAAGGCCCTGCTGTTGGCCCCCAAGGTGGCGGGCCGCAAAGGGTTTCACAAGGATGTGCTGGCCCGGGCCATCAAGCTGGGCTTCGGCCGGGCACGCATCGACGGCAAGGTAGTAGAAGTGACCCCCGGCATGGCCCTGAGCCGCTTTCACGACCACACAATTGATCTGGTGATCGGCCCAATCCCCAAAGGCCGCGGCGCCGCGGCCCGGCTGACCGAGCGGGTGGCATTGGCTCTCAAAGAGGGCGACGGCAGCCTGATCGTGCTGGATCAAAACAATCAGAGCGAGGAAGTATTCAGCATCCACGGCCGCTGCCCCACCTGCGGCATCGGCGCCGTGCAAGGCGACCCGCGGCTCTTCTCCTTTAATTCGCCTCAAGGGGCTTGTCCCAAGTGTGACGGCTTGGGAGTCGTTGGCGTGGACGAGTTTGACGAAGCAGAACAAGCACGGGTGTGCCCGGCTTGCAACGGCAGCCGCCTGAAGCCCGAAGCATTGGCCGTCAAGGTCCAGGGCCGCACCATCTGGGACCTGGTGCGCCAACCGGCCGAAGAACTTCAGGGGGTGCTGGACCAGTTGACTTTTGCCGAACATCAACGACCCCTGGCCGAACCCATCGTCACTGAGCTCAAAGCCCGCCTGGCCCTGATGAATCGTTTGGGGTTGGGCTATCTGGCCCTCTCCCGTTCGGGCGATACCCTGTCGGGCGGCGAGGCCCAGCGGGTGCGCCTTGCGGCCCAACTGGGCTCCAACCTCACCGGCGTGACCTACATCCTGGACGAGCCCACCATCGGCCTGCACGCCCGGGACAACCACATCCTGGTGCAAGCCCTGGCCGAACTGCGCGACCGGGGCAACACCGTCATCGTGGTGGAACACGACGAGGAGACCATTCGGGCCGCCGACACAATCATCGACCTGGGGCCGGGGGCCGGCGCCAACGGCGGCCAGGTGGTGGCTGTGGGCAGCCTGGAGGATCTGCACCGGACCCCGGCCTCGATCACCGGTGCGCTCTTGGAGGGCGGCCGGACGGAAACAACCAGCCGTTTGCGGCCGCACCGACGCCAGCAGCACTTGGAAATCAAAGGCGCCAGTGCCAACAACCTCAAAAAGATCGACGTGCGCATCCCGCTCAACCGGCTGGTGTGCATCACCGGCGTGAGCGGCTCGGGCAAATCGAGCCTGGTCAAAGGCACGCTCTACCAGGGGGTGCACCAGCGCCTGGGTAAGAAGAAGATCAGCGACGCGAGCTGCCGGGAGATCGTTGGCTGGCAATCTCTAACCCGCGTGCTGGAAGTAGATCATGCCCCCATCGGCCGCACCCCCCGCTCGGTGCCGGCCTCCTACGTGGGGTTTCTGACCGATATCCGCAATCTCTTTGCTCAGATCCCCGAAGCCCGGGCAAGGGGCTACGGCGCCGCGCGCTTTTCCTTCAACGTGGAAGAGGGCCGCTGCGCGGCCTGTAAGGGCCAGGGCCGGCCCAAGGTGGAGATGGCTTTTCTGCCCGATGTCTATGTGCCCTGCGACGTATGCGGCGGCGGACGCTTCAACGCCGAAACCCTGGCCGTGCGCTACAAGCAGCGCACCATCGCCGAGGTCTTGAAGATGACCTTTGCTGAAGCATTGCTGTTCTTCTCAGCCATCCCGCGCCTGCGCCAGGCCGTGCAGTTTGTCTGCGACATCGGCCTGGGGTACCTGCAACTGGGCCAGCCCAGCCCCACGCTTTCCGGCGGCGAAGCCCAACGCATCAAGCTGGCCAAGGAGATGGCCCAGCGCTCCAGCGGCCCCACGCTCTACATTCTGGACGAACCCACCACCGGCCTGCACCTGGCCGACGTGCACCTGCTTATCG
>JBAQGR010000832.1:0-1630 GCA_049287895.1 Desulfatitalea sp. | reverse complement strand
CTCCACCGCCTGTCGAAATGACCGGGCAGCCACAGGCCATGGATTCCACGAGCGGCAGGCCGAATCCTTCGTATGCTGAAAGGCAAATCAAAGCGAATGCGCCGCCATAGGCCGTTGCCAGCTCTTCGTCTTCCAAGTACGGCAGAAAGCGGACCAGTTGCCGGTCTGCCAGTCGCTTTTCCAAAGGCGTAAGCCGGGTCTCTCCTCCCACGCATACCACCTGTGGACCGTTATCCCATTCTCCCTGGGACATTATTTCGAAAAGCGTCGCGCCGTTTTTATAGCCACGGCGGTTGCCCACCATGAGCAGATAGGGCCTGGATAAGGCATACTTCTTCTTGAATTGATCGATCCTGTACTCCGGCTGGGGGACGAAGGTTGCTGAGGTTCCATTGCCGGTGATCGCCTGAAGATGCCGATGAGTATGCGGGTAGATGCGGTGAAGATCGTTCCGGGTGCACTCCGAAACCGCGGCGAACAGATCGCCGGTTTCAATGGCGCGCTGTTTGGAACGCCATTCGGGCTGGGTGAGATCCGCACCCGTCAGCTCGGGAATGAGATCGTGCACCAGCACCAGATTGGTGTACCCGGGCGCACGGGTGAAATAGGTGCTGATGAAAAGATCGGCGCCCAAAATCCGGCAGGTCTCCGCGAGCAGTGTGTCGTCCCGGTCCAGGGCAGCTTCATCCCCCCACTGATAGGCATCAATGACATGCTGCGGTACCTCCAGATCGGCCCGCGGCACATAACCGCGGCGCACCAGAAGCGTGAAGCGGGCATTCGGTATGGCACGGACCAGGGAAGGCAACAGATTGGACCACACCCGCGCGATGCCCAGCGGACGACGATGCTGGAGCTGGAAGATGACGCCGTCGATGACGATGTGCGGCCGGCGAGCCTCTTTTTGCGCCCTCAAGGGCCAGGCGACCGGTGGAACGTTGCGTCCTATCACCGCCCGTTCAGGCTGATCGACGCAGGCCGCATCCTTCACCCAGTTTAGATAATCGCCCAAACGCACCGGCAGTTCCTTGACTTGCTGCAACCGGCGCCATTGCGCTACGGCGCCGGCATAGCCATAGTAGCTTTCCTTGAAGCGCACTTGGGACTCTATGGCATAGGCGTAATGGGTGAAGACCAGACCGGCCCCCTCGGTTTCGTGGTGCCGGAAAGGCCGGCACTCCGCGAGATCGCGCCAGCCGCCGCCAGCAGGCTGCATCAATTTTGGCGGTTCGTGGGAATGCCAGCACATGCCGCGCTGAAAGCGCCAGACGCGCAGCCACTCGTAGGCATTATAATGGCTGTAGGTTTCGGGCGTAATAGTGACCAGGTTCGGCGCCACAAAAAAGTGGCAGTGAAAAAAGGCCGCCGTGCGTTCGGGATGGTCCGTGAACATGGCGTGCATGCGCCCGATCTGTGCCGCCGTCCACAACTCGTCGGCATCGATCTGCCACAACAGGCACTCGTGCGGCAGATCGGGCAGAACAGCGTTCACCATCGCCAGCTTGCCCTGCCAGAAGCATCTGTCTGGCGGCCTGTGGATGGTAATGCGCTCGGGATATTCCTTGGCCAGGCGATCGAGGTAGACGGTGGTGCCGTCGATGCTCAAGCCGTTGCGGTGCCACTCTGCGCC
>JBAQGR010000831.1:0-1985 GCA_049287895.1 Desulfatitalea sp. | reverse complement strand
CACAATTCGCGGAACAGGGTGCTGATTTTATCTACATAGGCCCTGGGGGTCATGTTCTCTTTTTTGGCCGCGCGCATGATCTTGTCGCCGTGTTCATCGGTGCCGGTGAGAAAGAAGGTCTCGTCGGACACCATGCGATGGTAGCGATTGATCACATCGGCGCAGATGGTGGAATAGGCGTGGCCCAGATGGGGGCGTGCATTCACATAGTAGATGGGGGTCGTTATGTAAAACGGCTGTGGCATGGCGCACTCCTGGTTCACTGAAGATTGTTGAGCTCAGACGACTTCGTCACTTGATGATTTCATCTAACCCGACCTCGACCTCCTGCTCTTCGTCCACGCGGATGGCCACCCGCTGGCGGAGAAAGTTAAGGCGGACCACCTTGCCGGTATGCTCTTTGGTTTGAACCACTTTGCCCATGGAGGGGAATTGGGCCCTGAGCTCCTGATACACCTGGTTCTCAAAGGTCAGGCAGCACATCAGCCGGCCGCATTGGCCGGATATTTTGGTGGGGTTGAGCGAGAGTCCCTGGTCTTTGGCCATGCGGATCGAAACCGGATCGAACTTTTCCATAAAGCTGGAACAGCAGAACTCGCGCCCACAGCGTCCCAGTCCGCCACACATTTTGGCCTGATTGCGGATTCCCACTTGGCGCATCTCGATGCGCACATGGAAACTTTTAACCAGCAGTTTGACCAGTTGCCGAAAATCAACCCGGCCGTCGGCGGTGAAAAAGAAGGTCAGGCGACTGGCGTCAAAGGTTGTTTCCACGGAAAAGAGGTTCATTTGCAGCGCGAGCTCTTTGATACGCTCCACGCAAAAAGCGTGGGCTTGTTTCTCGATCTCCTGGTTTTTTTGGCGCTGTTCGAAGTCTTCCGCGGTTGCCTTGCGAAACACCTTCTTGAGCTGTTTTCCCGGTTTGCCCGTGGGTGTCGGGTCTTGCGCGGATTCCAACGTGTTCGTCGCTTCCGGTTCTTCAACGGCCGCGGGTATCTGCGCCACCGTTCCCAATCCCAACCCCTGTTCGGTCTCCACGATTACCTCGTCGCCTATTTGCAACACAAAGGCGCCACAGTCAAAATCGTAGATCTTGCCGCCTGTCTTGAATTTTATTCCGACTGTTTTTCCCATGTAATATACCATCGTGTTGCCCAGGGCGCCTGTCAAGCGGTCAGGGCCTCCGACAGGCGCAGGGCCATCACGTCCAAAGTTAATCTTAAGTTACTGTTCGCTGCAATAGCTTTTTGCGCCTGCTCTACTGCTTCCCAAAGCGCAATCAATTGACGTTCGCCGGTACCGGCGCGGGCCCCTTGGAGCGTCGCGCTCCGGTCCCGGTGGATCACATGCCGTGGTGCATACGGCCAGACGCTGAGATCCCGAATCCATCCCTTGAGAATCTCCAAATCGCTTTCAAGCGTTTCTTTGCGCTGGGCCAGGCGCGCGGAAAAGGTCAGGCAGACCGCAGCGGAACGTGTTTTGCAAAGCTGCGGCTGATCCAGTCCCGATGCGCGCAGGACCCAATCACGTTGTTCCTGCCAACC
This sequence comes from Desulfatitalea sp., assembly GCA_049287895.1. Lineage (GTDB taxonomy): Bacteria > Desulfobacterota > Desulfobacteria > Desulfobacterales > Desulfosarcinaceae > Desulfatitalea. The sequence continues at coordinate 441 of JBAQGR010000831.1, read as the reverse complement.
GGCGGCGGACAACCGCAAGGCCCTGGTGACGCTGCCGTCGGCTGCTTCGGCCAGGGTCCGCGCCCGATCGTCTTGCATGCCGTGCTCTTTCTTGAGGAGTGCGGCCAAATCGTCGGGGGCGAGTGGATTGAAACGGATGTGACGGCAGCGCGAGGCGATAGTGGGCAAAAGATCGGTGCGCTGCCGTGCGGTTAAGATCAAGATGGTGTCCGCCGGCGGCTCTTCGAGTACTTTCAATAAGGCGTTGCCGGCTTCCGCATTCATCGCTTGTGCATCGGCCACGATCACCACCCGGCGGCCCCCGCCGAAAGGCTTCATGGCCAGCGCGGTCAGCAGGCCGCGGATCTGATCGATGCGCAGTATTCCTTTGCGCGGGACTATTTCGATGGTATCCGGATGATTGCCGTCGGCGATTTGACGGCAGGATCGGCACTGTCCGCA
>JBAQGR010000830.1:0-3189 GCA_049287895.1 Desulfatitalea sp. | reverse complement strand
CACCTTTTATTGCGATGACTGTTTGAGCCGTTCGGGCATAACCAAGCACCTGTCGGGTCATCTTGAGAAGATCGATATAAGCGGCCTTGCGCTGGCTCTCGCCCTTGGCGTTCATCACAGCCAGCATGCGGCGTTTGGCCCGGCGGCAGTGGTTGCAAAAGCCGGGCACCTTGCCATAATCTTCCTTTACGCCAATGATCAGCCGGGTCAGGACGCGCACGGCGTCCCACAAAAGGGTCGAATCGGTAGGTGGGTGGATATTGCTTTCCACGCAGGTGCAATCAGTGCGGACTTGGCGGCCCCTTTCAATGCCCTGGTCCTTGGCATAGCCCAGCAGATCGCGGTTGATCAGTTCCCAGGCCGCCTCGCTGATTCGCTTGATGTTGCTATTGAGAGCAGATTTTTGAAAACCCTCTTGTGCGATGCCAATCCGGCAAAACCAGCGCAAGGAATGCGAATCGACGATATGAAAGGCCAGCTCCTCATAGGTGAAGTTGAACAGAACCTTGACGACAGCGCATCGCAGCACTTGGTCGGCGCTCATGCCGTTTGCACCGGTTCGCCGGGGCTGCGCTTTGCCTCTATTCAAATCTTGCAGAACTTTCTCGCAGATGGTAGTCGTTGCATCAATGATGGTGCTGATCGCTTCCAGTTCTTTGCTCTGGGGATGATCTTTGATGTGGGCCATCAGGGGCATTTGTTTTTGCCACTTTTCGCGCATTTTGCTTCCGGCTCCTTTTCTGCTTTTGTTGCATTATCGGTTGGTTGGCGCTATCCGATATACTACAACGAGTAGCAAAGTGCCAGCACAAAATGCGCTTTTTTTATGCGTTACAAGTAGTTACAACCGTGGATGGACACTATCTAAGGACTCAGAAGGTGGTTGATTGTTGGATTTCTGAGACAATTGAAAGGCAGTGGAATCTCACAAGATGTTGTGGCCATATGGTTGGAAAGGAATGTTGTGATTACATACCGATATCAATTGAATCCCTCAGCTTGCGTTATCTTGCCAGCCCTCAAAGTCATCCAGGCCCTTGGGGTTTGTTATATTCCTTTCCCGCATTGGGGCTACCCCCCTGCGCGTGGTTGTCATTTTTTTTGCTTCTTTTTGCAATTTTAGCTAAACGCTCCTCGATAAATTGCTCTTCAGTACGATTGTCTCTCCACTTTAGAAATCTTCCAAAAACCCATCCACCCGCAAGGACAAGTGGAATTAGGAGGAATAGCGTTAATACGCCGATGTAATTGAGCTTGTAGCCTGCGCCGGATATGTAGTAATCCAGGCCGTGGCCGGCCTTGATCTTGAGGTAGGCTCTTAAGAGAAAACCCATGAATCCAAGAGCCCCAAAGCAGGCCATCACGCCATAGAAGAAATTTGCTATTTTGCTTGTTGGAAACTTCATGGGAAATAGGGGTTCCAGTGCCTACGATTCTTGAGAGCCCGGACCGCCGGCGACCGCTCTTTGTTCACTCCGGCCAATGCCAAGGCGGTTCATCGGAGAGATCTTGATCCAGCACGCGTGTTTGCCCGAAATCCTTTTCCAGTTGGATCGAATGGCAATCCTTGTGTTCCTTTAATGCCGCGATGAGTCTGTTGGCATGTGTCACGACCCAGACCTGGGTCGAAGCCGATGCGCGGATGATGAGCCTGGCCAAGGCGGGCAGCAGATCGGGATGCAGACTGGTTTCCGGCTCATTCAATACCATCAGCGACGGCGGACGGGGGGTCAGCAGGGCCGCCACCCACAGGAGATAACGCAAGGTGCCGTCGGATAATTCCGCGCTCGAAAGCGGCCGCAATATCCCTTCCTGGTGAAAGTCCACGGAAAAACGAGTGTCTGCCTCCATGCGAATATCGATGCGCGATCCGGGGAAAGCATCGCCGATGGCATCCTCCAGCGCCTGCCGGTCGCCGATTTCCCGGATCGTCTGAAGTGCCGCCGCAAGATCCCGGCCATCGTGATGCAGCACCGGGGTGCGCGTTCCCAATTGCGGCAGGCGCGCGGGAGCGTCGCGGTCTGTCCGGAAGTGATCATAAAACCGCCAGTGACGAATGGTTTCTCGCAACTGAAAAACCTCCGGCATCGTATTCATGTCCGCCACTTGGCTGAACATGCTGTCAAAGGCGTTGATGTGCTTGGAAGCGACGGCCCAGCTTCGACCCGAACGGACCTTGATGACCGACCCGCCACGGTCCACAAGAAGGCTTCCCAAGCGAAAGAAGGGACCCGCCCAGATGCATTCGCGCTTGATCTCGGGGTCCAGACCGAAAGCCGAAGAGGATGGCGAAGGCAACCCCAGGGCAATGGAATACCCGAGCGCTTCTCCGGAAAATCCGAGGTGCAGGCGAACCGGCTTCTTTCGGCGGCTGCCCTCTATCGCCACCTCCCTTGTACGCATTCTGCGGGAGATTTCCTCCGGTCCGGCCCAGAATGTGGACTTCAGTCCGCCTTCGCGCGCAAGCGCATTGACGACACCCCCTTGGGCCGTCTCCGCTAAAAGACGTAACGCGCGGTAAAAGTTGGATTTGCCGCTGCCGTTGGGACCCGCGATGACATTGAGTTTTCCCAGAGGAACGACAAGCTTGAGAATCGATCGATAATTCCCTATGGCCAGCGTGTTTATCATTCGTTTTTTGCTCAGTGGGTTATCTCAGCCGGTACCTTCACAATTACACTCAATCTACCAGATTGCGCAATATCGGATTCACCCCGGGGGTGGGATCAGGCTTGTGATATCGGTAGATAACCTGGGCATGAAGGATGTGTGATTTTTGGCGCTGTCGAAAGCCCCGGCATCCGAACGCCACCCGGTAGCAGGTTGTGAAACCACTGAGATTGACCATGAAGCCGCGCGGCGGGTCAGGGGCATGCAGCCTCCACAAGGAAATTTGCAGAAAGATCGACCCGATCACAACCGGATAAATGGGTAAGATCGATATTCTATTATGGCCCCGCACTGTTCGCAGCGATATCGGGCTTCTTCCAGCCATTCCAAGACTTCAAAATCGTTATGGCGTGCGCCGCTGGTTTCGAAGCATTCGGGGCAGTAGTCGCTGGCGAGTTCTTCGGGGGTCAACGTCAAATGGCAGCGGCGGCAGCGCAACCGTTTGCGGTTTTGCGGCAGCAACACAAGATGGGTATGGCGGCATTCGGTCATTTGGAAGGAGTTAAATCGCAGTTGATG
>JBAQGR010000829.1:0-13704 GCA_049287895.1 Desulfatitalea sp. | reverse complement strand
TCTATGGACATGCATGTAAATGTAAATTCGCCGCTTCCTCCAGAGGCAACGTCAAAATCCGAAAAGCCATCTTCGGGCGACACCAGTGCCGGAGGAGAAACAACACCGCCCGATCCATCCGGGCTATCCAGGGGAGTATAATCTATTGAATAGCTTCGCAGCGTTACACCAGCGGCATTTTCGGCGACCGAAAGAGTTAAGATCCCAAACACATTGGTAAATGGTTCAGTTTCATTATCGCACATATCCTGAACGACATCGATGTCAAGTGTTTCCTCATCATTATCTTCAATAACCAGGCTACTTACATATCTTTGCCCCACCTAATCCAAAATATCGCTCGAGCCGCATGCATAGACTCCCAGAAGCCCTACGATCATAATCAGAAAACCCAGTTTTAAGGCCGCTCGTCGCATCTACTCCTCCATTACTCTTCTTATCGTTAGAGACTTCATTCTTCCAAAGTTACGTTGCCGATTGTTACCTCGAAACCGCCTGCTCAAGCTGCACGATGCGCGGGGTCATGAAAATCAGCAGCTCGTTGCTCTGTTTTTTGGTCGTCGTGTTCTTGAACAACCAGCCCAGCACGGGAATCTTGGAGAGCGCCGGAAAACCGTCCGAACCCCTGCTTTCCGAGGACTTGATGATGCCGCCGATGACGACGGTGTCGCCGTCATTGACCAGCAGTTCGGTCTGGGCCTCGTTGGTGGATACCGAAGGCACACCGGCCGTGATGCCGGCCACATCGTTCTTGGTGATGAAGATAATCAAGGAGACGCGATTGTCGGGAGTCACATGGGGCGTGACCTCCAGCAACAGATCGATGTTCTTGAACTTGACCGACGAGCCGCCCGACGAGTCGCGCTCCAGGTAGGGGTACTCCACGCCCTGTTTGATCTTGGCCTTCTTGTTGTCCAGGGTCAAAATTTTCGGGGCCGAAAGGATTTTGCCCTCACCAGTGGTTTCGAGAGCGTTAAGCCGTGCATTGAGTACAAACGGCACACCTGTCAGACGCGAAAAGCCAATGCCGATGTTGGAAGATGCCTGGGAGGGGAAGTTCATGGCCATATCGGTGGTGGTGGCCCAATCACCCAGCAACCCCGCGCCATAACTCATATTCCAGTCGATGCCCAGCTCGCGGGAGAAGTTGTCGCTCACCTCCACCACCCGGGCCTCGATGACCACCTGGGAGGTCACCTTGTCGATGCGCCGCACGATCTCCTCGGCCTGGCGAATCACGGCCGCCGTATCGGTAATGATCACCTGGTTGTTCTTCTCATCCACGCTCACGCTACCGCGCTCCTTGGTCAGGATCTTTTCGATGTGCGGCTTGACTTCGCTGGCCGCGCTGGAATAGCTCACCGGGATGTACTTAGTGACCAGCGGTTCCAATGCCTTGACCTCTTCGCGCGCCTTGCGGTAGGCTTCCAGCTTGGCTTTGCGCAGGTCATCCTCTTTTTTGAGCGTCTCCAGGGTGGCGATGCGGACAATATCCCCCTCCTGGACCATACCCAACTGGTTCATGCGCAGTACCAGGTCGAGCACCTGGTCCCAGGGCACCGGTTTGTCCAAAGTCATGGTCACCTTACCGGTCACATCCTTATCGATGGCAAAGTTCTTACCGCTCACTTCCCGCAGGATGCGGAATACGTTTTTGATATCGGTTTCGTAGAAATCCAGGGCGATCTTCTCGCCGGTGAAGTTCTTGCGCCGCGGACCTATCATGGACTGAAGTTCGGCCTCTTCCCTGGCCGCCGCCTCGTCGAGGGCGGCCAAATCCGCGCGTGCGGCGGCAGTGGCGGGCGCTGCGCCCCCTTCAGCCAGGGTAGGCGCGGGAGCCGCGGCCAGCGGCGCCATTCGTTCGCCGCTGACTTCAGCGGCGGTCACGGTGTCGCTCTGGGTATCGTTGAGTGCCCGTTTCCAGGCCGGCAGATCGGCTTGCTCCAGCGGCTTGGGCGGAATGGCCGAGGGCTCGAAATGAATCAATAACTGGTTGCCCGTCTGTTCGGCCACATAAGGGACCGTTTCGCGCAAATCGATGACGATCAACGATTCGTTCTTGCCCTTGACCGGCTGGGTGGGGGTCACGCGATCCACCGCGCTGTTGAAGCGCGTAGTGATCAGCGGACGTTGGTGATACGAAGGGATACCGGTATCCAGCAGCCGCAGTTCGATGCGTTGGGGAGCCGTTTTGTTGATGCGGAAATCGACCGGCGCGGTGGTACCCACCACCAGGGTCGATTTGCCGTTCTCTTCACCCACAAAATCCACCTTATTGACCCACACCGCTTTGCCCGAGGGCGCTATCGGCGGACTGGATGGCATTTGACCACCGGCCGGGGCAGCCGCAGCGGTGGTGGCCGGACTTTTTGCGGGCGTCGTCGCCGGCGGACTTGCCGCTGAAATTCTGGAGGCCGGCTCGGCTGCTGGAGCGGCGCTCGGGGCCGCGGAGGCGCGGTTAAAACGTACCTGCACCGTATTGCCCTCCTGGGCCGCCGTATAAGCCGCGTCGGCGCTCAACAGAATCTCGATGCGCGCCGTGCGTTGCCCGTTGCCCTCGCGCGTCGTGATGCGCGGCACCAGGTCGATGTCCGCCGGCAGGTCCACCCGGGCCTGGTCCACCGTGGTTTCGGGGAAATAAAGCACCACGGCCAATGGATCGGGCTGTTTCAAGGAGGAAAAGGTGATCGGACCGTCGGCCGACACAATCACCACCACCTGGTCAACGGCTTGGGACGCCGTCACGGAGGTGATGGCGGTCAGACCCGGCGCGGCCGCGGGCTTGGCCGCGTCCGAGGGGCCGGTCTGGGATGAGCAACCGGTAAGCAAGCCCGTCAAACCGACGGTGGTGAAGATCAGGGCCGTGATATACGCTCGTATCGTTCTCATTTTATAGCTCTCCAGCAGGTTTCTGAAGTTTAAGCTCGCTGTTTTGAACCGTAAGTTCTCCCACAACACTTTCGATCTCCTCCTCGACCACGATGCGATCGTTGTCGATCCGGATCACCTGACCCGAGTTCAGTCCCATATAGGTCCCTATTTGAACCACGTACCCTTTGCCGGTGGCATCTTCCACCAGGGCGCGGTTGCCGCTGGCGGCCCGGATGATGGCGGTCACCTTGAGTTGGGCCAGTGCCACTCTTTCCAACGGTGTCTGGGGCGTGCGCTTGTTGCGTTTATCTTTGGCGCTGGTGGTCGATTGGGTCGATTGCTCTTTGAACAGCGGCTCGAATGGGTCGAAACGGCCCTCCGGGTCGTAGGACGCTGCGATCTGCAGCGACGCCTTGACCAGCTCCGAGGCTCCGGCGGCCGTTGGGGTTGGAGGTGCCGGCGCAGCTTGGGCGCCAACCTCGGACGCAGCGGGAGTCGTTTTAGCGGGTTCGAGTACGGCCGCTGCACCCGGCTGGGATGTCGGCGCGTCCGGGGTACCGGTCACCTGGGTCTGTCCGGTTTTTTCCATTGTCGGGGTCTCGACCATCGGGGCAGGCGAGACCGCCGGCGCAACCGGCGTGGTTGCTGGCGGGGCGGCTGTTTCAGATGTCGCCGAATCAGGCGCTGCGGCCGGTGTCGGCAGGGTGGGCTGGGCCGTCTGTTTGGCGATTTTCTGACTCACCGCTTTCGGCTTGGGCGCAGGCGGCGGCTCCTCGCCGCACGCCAGCACGCCTGCCAAGAGGACCACCCAAACACTCTTTCGTAAGAAGATCAGATGCCTATTCATTCTCGACCTTACCTGTATTTTGGGTCTTCTTCGGTTGACCCGCCTTGGGCTTGGGAGCCGATTCAATGAACTTATAGGTAACGGCCTGACACGAAGTGGTCAGGGCATTGGTTTCACCTTTTTGGGATTGGGGCGCCATTTTGACATCGCGGACATTGACGATACGCGGCAGGTTGGCCACCTTGTCGAAGAAGACCGCCACCTGGTGATAGGTGCCGCTCACATTGATGTCCACCGGAATCTCGGCGTAAAAATCCTTGGGCGCCTCTGGTTTGGGCTGGAAGAGCAGAAACTCCAAGCCGGCATCCTTGCCGGCCTGGGAGATGCCGGCCAGCAGCGACGGGATCTCTTCCTTCTCCGGCAAAGCCCGCATCACCTGCTTGTATTCAGCCTCTTTCTTTTTCATCTTGTTGCGCCAGTCGTTGAGCTCGGCGGCATTCTTCTTGGCCGTATCCAGCTCCTTTTGCACAGCGGCCAATTGGGTCTCCAAAGAGCCGATCTGCTCGTGCTTGGGCCAGAAGAGGAGATAGATCGACAGGCCCAGGATCACCACCAGCACGGCAACGAAGATACCGATGCGCTGGGGTTTGGTCAGCTCCTCGATCTTGGCTAACAAGGGCGCCATGGCGCTGGTGGGGGCATTGCCTTTCTTCATTGCTTTTTAACCTCGGCCGCACTTTTAGGGGTCGGCTTCTTCTGGAAATTGACGTCGAATTGCTTGAGGCTCATATCCTCTTTGCCCTGCAACTTGTACTGCTTGATGGCCGCCAGGCGGACGTTCTGGAACCGCTCCGATTTCTCGATGCGGGTCATGTAGTCGGCCACGGTCTGGTTGTCGATGGCCACTCCGCTGATCTTGAAGGTGTCGCCCTTCTCTTCGATCTGGGAGTACCACATGCGCTTTTCCACCAGAAGCTGGTAAATGCCGTCCAGGTTCTGGACCGGCGATTTGCGGTCGCGCTCCAGTGAAGTGATCACCTCGATCTTCTTCTCCAGAAGGGCCAGCGTGCTCTTGATCTCGGCGATCTCCTTGTTGATCTCCTGGTATTTGGCCACCTGCTCTTTTGTACTGCTGATCTCGCTGTTCAGGTCCTTAATATTGCCATTGAGCAGCGCGTTGTACCAAAAGATCAACAGGAGCAGTAAAACGACCGATCCGATGAAAACATTCACCTGGAAACGAATGTTCTCCTTTTTACGGGCCGCACGATAGGGAAGTAAATTGATGCGTATCATTTGTCATCCACTTTGCGAGTGGCCAGCCCCATGCAAATCGATGCCTGGGGGGCGATTTTTTCCAAATATTCCGTATCGAATCTTTCGCTGTCCAGATAGAATCTCTGGAACGGATTGATCGTGCTCACTTCCGCCGACGTCTCCACGGCCAGCAGCTGGCGCAGTTCGTGGATATTGCCACCGCCGCCGCTGAGGATGATCCGCTTGATCTGATCATCCGGATAGGTGGAATAAAAGAAGTCCAACGCCCGCCGGATCTCGGTGCACCAATCGGTGACCACCGACGATATGATTTCCGACAAATCCTCGGCCGAGATCTTATCGCTACCCTCGCCGAACTTGATCGCTTCGGCCTCCTCGGAGGAGCAGTTGACCAGGCTGGCGATCTTCTGGTTGATCTGGCCGCACCCCAGCGAGACGTCGCGCATGAAAACCGAATTTTCGCCCTTGAGGATATTGAGCGAGGTTTTGCTGGCGCCGATGTCGATCAGAGCGATGTTCTCTTCCGTGGACGGCTCGTAGTTGAGTTCGAAGACATTTTGCAAAGCAAAGGCGTCCACGTCGATGATCTTCGGCTCCAACCCCGCCAGTTCGGCCAGGTTCACATAGTCGTTGACCATCTCTTTTTTGGCCGCCACCAGCAGCACATTCATCTGATTGGGGTTGTTTTCGTTTTCACCCAGAATCTGAAAGTCCAGGTTCACATCATTGATATCGAAGGGGATGTACTGCTCGGCCTCGAAGTGAATCGTGTCCTGGAGCTGTCCTTCGGTGGCGCTTTGCACGCTGATCTTCTTGACGATCACCGAATAACCGCCGACGGAGATGGCCACATTGCGGTTTTTGAAGCCGTAGGATTTAAAAAGGCCGCGGAGAACTTCCGCCACGGCCTCGGGATCCTTGATCGCGCCGTCTTCGATCAGCCCCGGAGCAAGATCGACCATGCCGAACTTGGACAGGGCGAAGCCTTTTTTGCTCTCGACGATTTCAGCGGCCTTGATGGCCTTGGAGCCGATATCGAGTCCCACCAATCGATTCTTGGTACCAAACATAGTCCACTCTCATTCGCTAAAGATTTTTTTAGCATCCGACAAACTGTACCCGAGCGCCAAAAGGATTTTACGCTTGGTTTCCATGCGGCATGGCTTGCCCTCCTCGATGCGCGTAATGGTGATCGGTGACACATTGGCTTCTCTGGCGAGTTCGGATTTGCTCATCAAAAGGGATTCGCGGATTTTTTTAAGTGAATTCTTCGCCATGTTCAATTGTCTGCCTATCCGACTTTTTGGATGTGTATGCGGGTCATTGATCGACATTTTCTCCTGCGACCCTCTTTTGGTATTTGATTCTATCCTCATCGAAGCATTTCCGGCTGTCAAGCTAAATTATGCATAATTTATATATAATTTTGCTTATTTAGGCCATATTGTGGCAAATTTTCCGACACAACAACATATAGTAGCTATTTTCAAGAAACGCCGCGTTACTCCTCGGAATTCGCCGTACCGTCAGAGTCCGAGGGAACGCTTGCCCGCGCGTTCCAGCCGGGAGAAAGACCGGATCCATCTTTTCGTTAATCATGACCGTGCCGATCGCTCCCATCTTCGCCGCCTTGACTTTGCTTGCCGCTCTTCCTATAAATCGTCCATCAGGAGGCTGCCATCAACCCGATGCATGAATCGGGCGCCAATAGTTTGGATGTCAATGAACTGGTTAAACAAGACATCGGCTTACCCAATTGCAAACTTTAGGCCGTTTGTGAAAGAAGCGCGCTTTTTTTGAAAGAACCGATTTTAAGCCTTGTGTATACAAGTTATATATAAATAGATGCCTCAGATGTATATTATCGTATAAGGGGTTGGATACAGCTGTGACACAGCCAAAAAACGGACGGGCTGACAAAAAGCGTCAGCTTTAAGACACCCGGCGCCGCACTGCCCATGAAATGATCGAGATGGCCGGCGGCAACCCGACGGACCTCCAAGCGACTTACAAGCAGGCCCCTATGAAATCGAAACCCCTCTCCGAACGCACCAAGCCCTTCCGTCTGGTCAAATACTTTTCCTTCTCCAGCCTCGTTCTGATTTTCGCCGGCACCATCGTGCTGTCGATGTTCAACACCCACTGGATCCGCAGCATGCAATTCACCAAAAGCGAAGCCTATGCCTTGTTGTTGATCGAGAACCTCAACCACCAGGTCTTCATGCAGTTCATTCTGCCGGTAGGGTTGCAATTCGGTAAAATCGAACTGCGCAACAAGGATCAGTTCGACCGTATGGACAGCGTGGTGCGCACCACCCTGCACAGCTTCAAGGTCGATATGGTCAATATCTATGGCACGCGGGATGTCATCGCCTACAGCTTCTCCCAGGATCTGGTCGGCCTGGAGAATCAAGGCGGCACCAGCCACCAAAATGCCCTCGAGGGACGCTCCTCGTCCAAGCTGGTCCAGAAGGGCAGCATCTGGGAACTTATTCTGGGGGTTCCCAAGGAGATCAAAATCGTCACCTTTGCGCCGCTGCGGGCTGAAAAACCACTGAGCCCGGTGGCCGGTCCGGTGTTGGGGGTGGTGGAGATCGAGCAGGACTTGTCCGGCGATTACAAGGGCATTTTCCGGTTCCAGGTGTTGACCCTGATCACCGTCAGCGCCGTCATGTTGATCTTGTTTGTCATCATGATCTTCGTGGTCAAACGGGGTGAAAGCATTATTCAAAAAAGAGCCCAGGAGCAACTCAAGCTCAAGGAGCAGCTCAGCCGCGCCAAGCACTTGTCCTCCCTGGGAGAGATGGTGGCCGGTGTTTCCCATGAGATCCGCAATCCGCTGGGGATCATCAGCAGCTCGGCCGAACTGCTCCAGAAAAAAATGGCCGTCGACGACCCTATGATCAAAATTCCTAATATTATTATCGAAGAGTCGTCGCGGCTGAACGCCATCATCACCGATTTTCTCAATTTCGCCAAACCCAAGGCACCCAATCTGCTGGCCTGCCGAGTCCAGGATGTGATCGATAAAAACATCCGCTTCCTATCGACCCAGACCGAATCCCGGGGATATACCATCCACACCTATTTCGATAACGGGCTGCCGATCATCCAAGCCGATGCCGACATGCTTTACCAGGCCTTCCTGAATATTTTCATCAATGCTATGCAGGCCATGCCCAACGGCGGCGAAATCGCCGTGTGGGCCAAATCGGCCAACAACAGCCTCTGGATCGCCGTCGAAGACCAGGGCGGCGGCATCTCCCAGGAGGCTATGGAAAAGATCTGGGACCCGTTTTTCACCACCAAAGACAAAGGCACTGGTCTGGGGCTGGGCATCGTCAAGAACATCATCGAAGCCCATGAGGGACAGGTTCGCATCGACAATCGTCCGGAAGGCGGGGCCCGGGTATCCCTTCGTCTGCCGATCCTAAAGGAAGAGTGAAAATGGACACGATCCTCATCGTCGACGATGAAAAGAATTATCCGCTGATCCTCAGTGCGGTACTCCAGGAAGAGGGGTTTGAAACCCTGACCGCCAACAGCGGCCAGGAGGCCCTGGCGGTACTGGACAACTCCGACGTGGACCTGGTGCTCACCGACATGAAGATGCCCAGGATGGACGGTATCGAACTGCTGCAACATATCAAAACAAAGGACGCCGAACTGCCGGTGATCATGATGACCGCCTACGGCACCGTGGAAAAAGCCGTGGAGGCCATGCAAAAGGGCGCCTACAGCTACATCCTCAAGCCGTTCGACAACGAGCAGCTGATTCTGTACGTCACCAAAGCCATTGCCATGTTCCGCGTGGTCAAGGAGAACCGCCAGCTGCGCAGCGCCGTGGAGAGCCGCTACAGCTTCGGCAACCTGATCGGCAAAAGTAAACCCATGCAGGATATCTTCGAGATGATCCGCAAGGTGGCGCCGGCCACGGCCACGGTGCTCATCGAAGGTGCCAGCGGCACCGGCAAGGAGTTGGTGGCCAAATCGATCCATTTCAACAGCCCGCGCCGCAACCAGCCTTTCGTGGCTGTCAACTGTTCGGCCCTGGCCGAGAGCCTCCTGGAGAGCGAACTGTTCGGGCATGAGAAGGGGGCCTTTACCGGCGCCATCTCCATGAAGAAAGGACGCTTCGAGCTGGCCGACCTGGGCACCTTGTTCCTGGATGAAATCGGCGAGCTCTCCCCCTCCCTGCAGGTCAAACTGCTGCGCGTGCTCCAGGAAAAGGTGTTCGAACGCGTGGGCGGCACGCGCCCTGTCTCGGTCAATATCCGTCTGATCGCCGCCACCAACAAATCCCTGCGCGAGGAGACTGGCAAAGGCCGCTTCCGCGAAGATCTCTTCTACCGCCTCAATGTGGTGCATGTGGTGCTGCCCCCCTTGCAAGAGCGCATCGAAGACATCCGGCCTCTGGCCGCTCATTTTATCGCCAAATATGCCGACGAACGCTATGGGGTTCTGCCCGTGACCCACATGGACAAAGAGGTGGAACGCCTTTTTTTCGAATACAGCTGGCCGGGCAATGTCCGCGAACTGGAAAATGTCATCGAACGGGCCATGGTGATGTGCCCCGGCGATATCATCCGGGTGGAAGATCTGCCCAAGGATTTCCGCAAGAACATATCCAAGGACAACACCCTGCGGCTGGACGACCTACCGCCCCAAGCCACCCTGTACGAAGCCTTGGCCTATGTGGAAAAGCAGATGATCCTGCGCGCTTTGCAAAAAGCCGATTTCGTCCAGTCCCACGCCGCGGCCCTGCTGGGTATCGGCAAAAGCGGGTTGAATCAAAAGCTGAAAAAATACAATATCGATGTGAGCGACTACCAGGAGGGATCGTTGTAAGATAAAATCGGACCCCTATCCCGCCGATTTTTCCCGGGCGATGTCTGCATAGATGGAGTCTGGGAAATCGGTACTCAGCCGATTGTAGGCTTTTTGGCTTTTCTCGGCCTCCCCGGCCGACCGGTACATCCCCCCCAATTGGAAAAGGGCCGTATCCTTGAGAACCGTTCCGCCGCCCGCCACGATCCGTTCCAACTGAGCGATGGCAGCCGCGGCATCCCCTTTTTCCGCATAGGCCGCGGCCAGGCCGTTGAGGATGCTGTTGACCAGCGTGGGATCGTTCTCGAAATCATCCAAGGCCTCTTTGTAAAGAGCGATGGCCTCGTCCGGTGCATGACCGGCCAGTGCGGCATGGGCATAAAGGAGCCGCCCCAACCGGCCGGCGGACCAGCGACCATACTCGGAGACCAGACGATCGAAATCCGGTTTGGCCTTCGCCAATGCCTTGGCCGGATCCCCCTCGGTCTTTCCCGCCGCCTGGTAGGCGGCCCTGGTCTGACTCAGCAGGGTAGCCGCGGCTTGCTCGCGCTGGGTGCTGTAAAATCGATAGGCCGCCACAAGCAGGATGACGGCAAAAAAGGCGCAAACCCCATAGGTCAGGGAGCGGGTGTTCTCCCGGGCCCAACGGATGGTCTGTCCGGTCAGGGTGATAAACTCGTCGGGTTCTTTGACTAGCTCTTTACGGGTGATCCGTTTCTTGGCCATTGCGCCTCCATATAGTGTTGAATTGCCGTCCAGCGTTGATCCGGGATGCTCGCCCCCATCACCTGGCACACCTCGTAGCCACATACCGATGCAAGGTCACCACACTGCGCCAGGGGCCGGCGGTTTACCAAACCATACAAAAATCCAGATGCCCACAAGTCGCCGGCACCGGTCGTATCCACGGCCCGGCCGTCGCCCTTGGCCTTGAAATGCTGCACCTGCCCGTCGTGGGCCACAAGGCTTCCCCGGGAGCCGATCTTGAGCACGGCCAAGTCCACATCGGCGGCCAGCGCCCGGATCGCCTTGGACTCGTCGTGCGTGCCGGTATAGGCGGCCGCCTCATCCTCGTTGGCGATGAGAATATCCACATATTGGGCGATCACATCGGGCAGAATGTCCTTGGCTTCCGCCACCACATTGAAGCTGGCCAGATCCAGGGAGACGAGTGCGCCGGCCTGGCGCGCCGCCTTTACTACGGCGGCGAGCAGATCGCGGTTGAACAAAAGGTAACCCTCGATATGCACGATGGCGGCATCGGCAAAACAGCCCGGGGCCATATCCTCGGGCCGGGCTTCGGCCGAGGCCCCCAAAAAGGTGAACATGGAGCGCTGGGCGTCGGGGGTGACGATGGACAGCACCCGGCCGGTGGGGGACTCCGAAGGAAAAATCAAAGACTCCACGCCTTGCTTGGCCAGGTCGTCGCGGAAGCGCCGGCCCATGGGTCCGTTGCCGCACTTGCCCACAAACCGCGCCTTTCCGCCCAACCGGCCGATGCCCACCACCGTGTTGCAGGCCGAACCGCCCGGCACCACCTGGGGGGCCACGGGCATCAGTTCGATCGTCTGGTCGATAAAGGCTTTATCCACATAAGTCATGCCGCCCTTGACCGCACCGACGCTTTCTAAGAAGGTATCATCGGCCCGGGCCAGAATATCGATCAGGGCCGAGCCCACTCCGGTCACTTTCGTTTTATGCGGATCCAGCTTGTCGTAAATCGTCATAGTCCTCTCACCAAACCAAGGTTTTTAAAATCCACCCCGTATCGCCATCGGCATGCTCCACCTGTAACCATTGGCCTTTGGTCTGAAGAACTTTAAAGGGAATTCCCTTGGTTGCATTGATGGTGGTATCAAACTCGGTGCCCGGACCCGAGCGCACATTGCCGCGCGGAACCCGCACAATCACAGTGGCAATTTTGCCCAGCAACGAGCCCTCGATCCACCCCTCATCGCCCTCGAAATCCTTGATACGGCTCCAGCCGCTCTTTTTTTCGACCACCAGCACCGGATAATACTTTTCGACCTGCCACAGTTGTTCATGCTTGGTGCCGGGTCCCGAACGCACATTGGCCGTATCGGCGATGACCGCCATGCGCTCCGCGGCGTCGACTCCCGCGGCGGCCATGAAGAGCAACGTCACCATCGTTGTTGCGATTGTAAAGAAACGCATTTCATTTTCCTGACTGTGGGTCAAAAGTGGATGTCGCTGTGAAGAATCCAAAATCCACGTTAATCGCCCGATTTTCGGATGGCCGGGTCACCGGCAACGGTGATGGGCGCCACCTGGATTTTTTGGGCCAACCCTTTTCCCAGCACCAACCGCTTGAAATCAGCAGCGATCACCACCTGCCCCTGGTGGATGTTGGTGATCACCTCGATCTCGTCGCCGATGCGCAAACCCATACTGAGCAGCCGCATCTTGGATTGGGACCCACCGCTGAAGGCCACGACCCTGAGACGCTCGCCCGGCCGGGCCCCGTCCAAAGAGAGAATCGACTCGCGCTGATCCAGGCATTCACGGCAGATCCCGTACAACTCCATCTTGTGCTGCAGCAGGTGAAAACCGTGGGCCGCGGCGATTTGCTGCTGCAACTGCTCGATGGCCTGATCCGCAAATTCAATGATCTTCTGGCATTTGGTGCAGATCAGGTGGTCGTGATGCTGCCCCAAGTGACGGTGCTCGTAAAGAATCCGCCCATTGTCGAACCGGTTGGCCTGGGCAAAACCGTACCGGCACATGAGCTCGATGGTCTCGAGGACAAAACCGTCACTAAAGTCATGGCCCGCCTGCCGGGACAGGACACCAAGCTCCGACACGGTCACATGGTGCTCGGCGCGCAAGAACAGTTCCAGCACCACCAGCCGCTCTTCGAACCGGTCGATACGGTCTTTTTCGAACAGCTTGGTGAACTGTTCCTTTTCCTGCCTGTGAATGGTCTGAGAGGCCATGACAACCCCGGCGCCGGTCGCTATCCGTTCAAGAAAACGGACCCTGATCACCGGGAGTGGCCGGGCAGATTCCAGGTGGTGCAGGACCCGCCCGAGCAGCTCCGCGCCTGGGTAGAGGGCCCCGACGCCGCGGCAGTGCTTCCGCCGCCGGCCAGGTTGAAGTTTGTGGTACTCAAAATGCGCTCCAGATTCTCGGACCCGCACTGGGAACACTTCATCTCCACCTGGCTATCTTGGGCGCCCATCACCAGGATCTCCACATATTCATGGCACTTGAGGCACTTGAATTCGTAAATCGGCATGCAAACTCCTTTTGACATCCATTCTAAGAGCTATCTTTTTAGTATCAACCACCGAAGGTTGTCAAGGTCGCTGACACCGGCAGCCGCACGACGACCACTGTTCCGCGGGGTTCCGCCGCTTCCAAGGCAATCGTGCCGTTGTGCTTTTGCACGATCTGGTGACAAATATAGAGTCCCAGACCGGTGCCCTGCCCCACCGGCTTGGTCGTGAAGAAAGGCTTGAAGACATCGTGGCGGATGGCCGCGGCGATGCCCGGCCCGTTGTCCTGGCAACGCAACACCACCTGGCGCCGTTCGCTATCATATTGCGTGCTGAGCACAATCTTGCCATCCGGATCGGCCACTGCCTGGATGGCGTTCTGGATGATATTCAACACCACCTGCCCCAGATTGGCAAAATTACCCCGCAGGGGCGGCAGATGGTCGTCCAGCGCTTCGACGATATTCAACGGCGTGTGTTTGTACTGATTATACAGCACCCGCAAGGTGTCGCGCACCAACAGGTTCAGATCCACCGACTCTTCATAGGTCTGGGTCTGGCGGGCCAGGCCCAGCAGGCTGGCCACGATGGATTTGGCCCGCGCCAGCTCCTTGTCGGCAAAAGCCAAATCGTCAATCAAATCTTCCTCCACGGGCCGGCGTGGGTCCCACTGGCGCAGATCTTCCACCGTGGACTGGAGCAGAC
>JBAQGR010000828.1:0-22452 GCA_049287895.1 Desulfatitalea sp. | reverse complement strand
ACTCGGAAGTCTCGATAAACATCCCTTTGGCGCTGATGTCACGGATACAGCTACGGTACGCTTTGCCTTTAGCGGCGAAATCGATCAACAGCAAACAGCTCAAGCGCGGATATTCGCGCACCCATTGGAATCCCGGATGGCTGAGTTGCGCCAACCGATCCAAAAGGCTGTTTTTGTCCAACTGGTTGATCAACACAAATATCTTGGCAATAATCATTTGCCGACGCACAGAATCGTTCTTTCCGGAGATCGATTTCATAAGGACATCGCTCGCCAGCTCATCGGCGGCACCACGGCGGTCGGCCAAAGCGTCTAACAGCATAACGAGCTCCGCCTCATTCATTTTGTAAATCGATACAGCCAATCGCAGGACGATTGTATGTTTTTCAATTTGGTCAATTGTATAAGCCATCACTTGGCTCCTTTTCCTATCGCTCTCAGCTAAAAAGTTTTTCTGTCCGGAACTGATTCTCGCAACACGACCATTGGAGGGCTTTTGCCCCGAATAGTATTCATTTCGATAAGCATTGCCCAATACAATCCCGATGTTTAGATGGACCGTTGATCCAGCAAAGCGGCAGGATTTCGGCACCCCGCACTCACCCAATTGATCTGTATTTTTATCCATATCGCACACTTGCATTTAAAAGCAAGCTTCCATTAAAAATAGGGTCCCCACAGCGATCATGGATCTATTTAACTCTTTTTATTTGACACTTCAGCGGCATTTCTCTATACTTGCCTGAACTAAAAGGGTATTCTGGCAGCGCAAACCAAACGGGGGGATGAGTACATTGCGCTGTATGCCGGATGGCGGTAACTGTCAATGCCTATCGGGGGCGCGAAAAGGCAAGCTATCTGTTGCTCGTTTGGCGAATGCGGGCTTCAAGGGTACCCTAAATATGCCGGCATTCCATTGCGCATTAGCATAGGCAACCAATTCCCAAAGGAGGAAGATCATTGTCCTATATACTCGATCAAGAACAGCTGGATGGTATCGAAGAGGTCTTGCAGAAGGACTTAATGGACCTTGGTCTGAAGTGCGTGATTCTAATTGACATGGCTGGGAATATCATCGCCAACCTTGACAACGGCCAAGTTGGCCACGATGTCTATTCCTTAGCCGCCTTGGCAGCGGGAAACTTTGGCGCTGTGTGCGCCATGGCCGCCATTATTGGTGAAGATGATTTCGCCCTGCTGTTTCACAAAGGCAAGACCGAGAACATCCATTTCAGCAAAGTGCTGGATGATTTCTTGCTTGTGACCATATTTGGGAACGACGTCTCTTTAGGGTATCTGCGTTTAAAGGTCGACGAATCCATCGGCAAAATCAGTAAGATTTTCGAAACGACCAAGAAGGTCGGATGATCTGGCCGCACCGATTCGAAGCGATCGACTGATAAGGACAACCCATAGACGAGGATGCCCCGCGTGGCGGTTATCAATATTCGCAAAAAAGAAGTACAGATCAAGATTGTCTACGTTGGACCGGGCCGCGGGGGAAAAACCACCAATTTGGAGTATCTTTTCAGCACAATACGGCACCGCATCCAGTCGGACATGGTCAGCATCAAAACCCATGGTGATCGTACTCTTTTCTTCGATTTCTTACCAATCGATTTAGGCCAAATCCAAGGGTATAAAATCAAAACCCAGCTTTACACAGTGCCGGGTCAAGTAAAATATAACGCCACACGTAAATTGGTTCTCAAGGGAGTGGATGGCGTAGTCTTTGTGGCCGATTCCATGGTTGCCATGCGCGAAAAAAATATCCAGTCATTAGAGAATCTCCACGAGAACCTGGCTTTTTACGATATCGATCTATTCAACAAATTCCCTATTGTCTTGCAGTATAACAAACGCGATCTATCCTCCCCCGAGATTCCCTTATTGGACGTCGCGACGATGGAAAAGGATCTCAACGCAAAGCTCAAGGCGCCCTACTTAGAAGCCAGCGCCCTTCGCGGCGAGAATGTAGTTCCCACAGTAAAAAAGGCCATATCCGCAACGATTGTATCTCTTCAGGATCATTTGGCATAGGAGGTCGGTATTGGATAAATCAGCCAAGTCAAAACTAGTTAGCGATATTGAGAATCGATTGGATGATTTCTTCGGGGAGAAGAGCGCAGCGCCCCCTCCTCCCCCGGCCGGCTACTCCTTGCAAAAGCTGAAATCCGCGATCCTGTCCATTGATTGGGAGATCACCGATGCCTGCTTGACCGACTTGATCGATGAGTCGGAGGCTTTGTTGCCCCATTTCGAAAACGACCCCATTACCCACGCCTTGCTGCGCATGCTGCGCGCATTGGGCCGTTATATTCGCAAGCGCAAAGCCCGCTCTCACCAGGATGCTATAAAACGGGTGATGTCGGTTTTTTCAAGCCTGGAGACACTGATCAGTAATGGCCAACTCGGCCAGGATCAGAAAAGGCGCATCGTGGCTAAGGAGATCCAGGCCTTCAAGAAATTAAAGGAACAGGTCGAAGCCCAAAAATCCGTCAAATATGCAGCCGCGCCGGCCGCGGAACGGAAACAAGAACCCAACGACCCTTCCGCGTTGCTGGAACACCACAAATTCAAACAAGCCATGAACGCAGTGGAAGAGCGGCTGGGCGCCAAGGTCAAGGAGCTGAAGGCCCAAATGGCGACCATGCAAAAGGAGTTGAACACGATGCGCAAGTCCTGATCATCGCGCATAACGAGCGCCAAGAGCCGCCACCGCATAACGCAGAACGAAGCCGCCCCTTTTTGGGACGGCTTTTTTGTGCTACTCCAATCTATTTCAAGGCCTTTATCCTCCGCACATCCTCGGATTTACCCAACATGATCAGGATATCGCTATCCTTGATCACAAAGCCGGCTGGCGGCACCAGGATAAAGTTTTCCGGCACCAGCTCCTTTATGGCAATGATGTGCACATTGTACTTGGCCCGCAAATTGAGATCCTTGAGGCTTTTGCCGATGAATTCGCGTGGCGGTCCCACCTGGATCAAATCGAACTCTTCGGCCAGCGGGATGAAGTCCAGCACGTTAGGCCGGGAGAGGCTACGCGAAATGCGTACGGCCATGTCCCGTTCCGGATGGATGATCTCGGTGGCCCCCACGCGCTTGAGAATTTTCCCATGATCGTCATCCAGCGCCTTGGCCAGTATTTTTTTGACTCCAATCTCCTGCAGGTAGAGACAAATCAAGACGCTGGTACTGATTTTGGTTCCCGTGGAAACGATCACCCCGTCCATGTTCTCCAATCCAAGGCTCTTAAGAGCCTCCTTATCCGTCGAGTCCAACACGACCGCTTCGGTGCAGTGCGGATCGATGGCCTGCACCCTGGCTTTGTCGGTATCGATGGCAACCACCTCGTTGCCGTCTTCGTAAAGGGCCTTGGCCGCATGAAAGCCGAAATTGCCAAGCCCTATGACCGCAAACCGCTTCATACGAGATCTCCTCTGCTATCCAATCATCATGTTCTCCTCGGCATACTCGATGCCGTTGGACTTGCCTGCGCTCACAATGATATAGGAAAAGGTCAACACGCCCACGCGACCGACAAGCATCATTAGAATAATCCAGCCCTTCCCCCACGTGCTCAGCCCAGGCGTCACCCCCATGGAGAGCCCCACCGTTCCGAAGGCGGAGACCGTCTCAAAAAGAAAGCCAAGAAAAGTGTTTGCCGTACCCCCCGTTTCATGACCAGTGACCGGATCGCCTATCAACAGCATAAACAATACCATGCAAACAATTCCTATGGAAATGAGGATCAGCGAAACAGCGCGGGTCACGGTTTCAGCGGGTATGCTCTTTTTAAAAATATTGACCCGCTTTCCCCGGCGTATGCGGCTGAGCGTAAAGGCGGTCAACAGCGCAAGGGTCGTGGTCTTGACCCCACCACCGCACGATCCAGGCGACGCACCGAAAAACATCAAAAAGATCATCATGGCCAGGGTGGCTTCCCGCAACGAGCCGATATCCACGGTGTTGAATCCAGCGGTACGACAGGTGATGGATTGGAACAACGGCACCAGAATGCGATGGCCCCACGACGGCGAGGCCGATAAGGCTTGCCGTTCTAGAACCCCGAAGATCAAAGCGCCACCGAAAATCAGGGCCAGGGTAGTCAGCAATACCGTTTTGGTTTGTATCGAAAGCTTACAGCGGCTGCCAAAGGGGGTTTTGATCCGACATTGCAGGTCATACAGCACCGGGAAGCCGATACCGCCTACGACGATCAGCGAACAGATCACGATATTGAGCAAGACGCTGCCGCTGTAGCCCATCAAGTTATCGCTAAACAGAGCAAATCCCGCGTTGCAGAAGGCGCCAACCGAATGGAAAAGCCCAAAATAGACGGCGCGCGCAAACCCGAGTTCTCCGGCCCAGTGGATGGTCAATAATACAGTACCGATCAATTCGGCTCCGAAGGTGAACAGCATGACGCTCTTGACGAGACCGAAGATATCCTTGCGCGGGGTATGAGCGAATAGCTCCTGCATCGCCATGCGTTGCCGGAAGGGTATGGACCGGCCGAGGAATTGGAACAGGGCCACAGAGATGGTCGTGACTCCCAAGCCGCCGATCTGAACAAGCACCATGATTGTGCACTGCCCGAAGAGCGTGAAATAGCGGCCCGTATCCACCACCGCCAGGCCGGTGACACAAACGGCGGAGGTGGCCGTGAAAAGCGCATCCACCCAAGCGATGGAACCGGAATGGGTCGCAATCGGCAGCTTGAGTAAGATTGCACTTAGGGCGATGGTCGCAATAAAACTGACCAGCACAAGGGTCGCCGGATGCATCTTGAGAACATGGCTGCGAAGCGTCATGGCTGACCATTGGATTGTTAAGCGCGACGCGCTATTTTACCTAATTATCGGGAGTGCTGGATTCCAATTGGCGCGCAATGGACAAATGTAAAATCGGTTGGACATTATCAGCGCTGCGGCCCAAAAACAACTCCTTGCATGAACGCTCAGCAATTCTCGCCGAAACGACCTGTGTCCGTGAGAGGTTCTGGGCTATGGTTTTTTTCGCAATATGGTATCCATCTCTCCGATGGCATCCAAATCGGCCTGGCGGGCAAAGCGATCTTCCACCAATCCGGCGATCGTGTTCTCTTTGATCAAACCGAAGCGAACCATCAGGTCGGCCATCTGTTGCATCTCTTCCTGGTGGGGTACGAACTTATCGAATTGGATGCGATGCTCGGGGGTGTTCAAGGCATACTCAACCAGTTCCACGGGTTGTCCCCAATAGCGCGAGGCGACCTGGGCGGCTTGGGCGATATTGTTTTGAGCCCATAGCCCAGAGCGGGCCGCGCCCTCGACGAGGGCTTGAACGGTTGCAGGCTCCCGGTCGATGAGCCGTTGCTTGACCAATAGCAAGTTGCAGATGAAATTGGGCCACACCTGCTCCACATACAGAAACAGGTTGCTTTTGCCGAATTTCAAGGTTTGTGCTGCAAAGGGCTCACCCACGAAATAGGCGTCCAGCGCCCCGGATGCCAAAGCCGAGGCCATATCGGGGGGATTCATCTCCACAACGCGGACCCGGTCTTTGAGCCCGGCTTCGCTGATCAGTTTCAGCAGCGCCAGGTTATGGCCGGAATAGCGCATCGGCACGGCGACGGTACGCCCTTCCAGATCAACAATACTCTTGA
Source organism: Desulfatitalea sp. (assembly GCA_049287895.1). GTDB lineage: Bacteria > Desulfobacterota > Desulfobacteria > Desulfobacterales > Desulfosarcinaceae > Desulfatitalea. Next base: position 16,799 of record JBAQGR010000828.1, on the reverse strand, counting down.
TGCCAAGCTCCTTGCGGGTCACAAATGTGCTCTCATGGCGATTGCCGATATAGACCACGCGCACATCCTCGCCTTGCTGATTCAACACAATGGACAAGGGCGCTATGATGAAGGCAGCCTGGATCTTATCGTTGCGCAATGCTTCGGCCATCTCGGCGAAGGAGGAGAACTTCATTGCCTTGAAACGGATCCCGTCCTCCAACTGGGCGCTTGCGGCATCCAGCAGCGGTGCGGCCAAATTGGTAATCACCGGCATATACCCCATTTGGACGATCTTGCGCCGTTCATGCTCCGAATTCAGGCTGAAATGAAACGCGGATATGAGCAGAAACCATCCCACCATCCATACGAGAACGCGCCAGGGATAGGAGCGCCATTTTTTACGAACAGCGGAGGTGCTAAACCGCATAGGGCACCCCCAGCATCAAGAAGATCTCGCTTCGCAAACGGCTCAATTCATGATCGCGCTCAAAATCGCGGGGCCTTGGGAAATCCAGCTTATGGACGATTTTAACAGCGGCCGGTCGGCCGCTGAACACGACGATGCGGTCACCCATAATCAAGGCATCGTCGATATCATGGGTGACGACCAAGGTGGTTTTGCGGATGAACTCGTGCATGTTGACCACCTCTTCGCGCATCTTCATATGGGTTAAAAAATCAAGACCGCTGAACGGTTCGTCCATGATCAGCAGGTCGGGGTTGACGGCGATGGCGCGGGCCAGTTCCGCACGCCGCTGCATGCCACCGGAAAGCTGATGGGGGTAGTAATCTTCAAATCCATCCAGTTCGACGATCTCGATATACTCTTTGATCTTCTCCTTTATCGTCGTCTTATCCTGCAAATGGCGCAGACCGAGGCCGACATTCTGGGCAACGGTCATCCAGGGAAACAATCCGCTATGTTGAAAAACAAAAATCGACTGATCCGAAGGGCCGCGCACCGGTTTGTCGCCGACCCAGACCGTACCATAGGTCGGGTTTTCAAACCCTGCAATGATGCGCAACATCGTCGATTTGCCGCATCCGGACGGTCCTAAAATACAAACCATCTCCCCCTCTTCAAAGGCCATGCTGATGTTATTCAGCACCAGGACATTGTCTCCGGAATGCTCGATAGGGTCGTGCAGGCTGCGCGGCTTGCTGCGCCTGCCCATATATATCTTGGTCAAGTTGTCGATGCGGATATAGCTCATGATATTGCCTGCTGCTTCCGGTGCCACCGTGGGCATATCAAAATACTAGCGCGCCTTGACGCCCCAGCGCGCCGATTCGATACTCCCCAAACGCTTCATAATATTATCCAAAACCAATCCAATCAGTCCGATGACGATCATACCATCCATCACATAATCCATGCGCAGGGCATTGCGCGCATCCAGAATCAAATAGCCCAGCCCGGATCGCACGGCGATCATCTCCGCGGCCACCACCACCAGCCAGGCGATGGTGACGGTCAACCGCAGGGCTGTCACTACTTCTGGGATGATGGCCGGGAAAATAAGCCTTGAAAGAATCTCTTTTCGCGAAAAGTTAAAATTGGCCGCTACCTGGAAGTAAATTGGATTGATGCTATGCACGGCGATGGTCGTTGAAACCACCATGGGAAAAAAACTTGCAAGAAAAATCAAGAAAATGGCCGGCGGATCACCGATTCCGAACCAGAGCATGGCCAACGGTATCCAGGCCAGCGGAGAGATGGGACGTAAAAACTGAATCACGGGATTGAGGAAGGCCCAAAGGCTCCAGATCCGGCCCAACAAAATCCCCAGCGGCACACCCAGCAGTATAGCCAGGTAAAAACCGGCGGTGACACGGAATAAGCTGGCCACGGTGTGCTTCAATAGCGTCCCATTGCGGATCAGTTCGACCATGCTCAACACGACGGTCAATGGATCGGGGAAAATTTGAACACTCCAACCGCTGCAACGGGCCAAAGTTTCCCAGGCGATGAGGATCAATAAAAAAGCAGACAAACCGAGCCACCATGATCGGCTACTGTGCTCCGTAGGGTTGGGGAATGCCTGGGGTGCTTCGTTGTGTTCAAATTTCATAAGCTTCAGTACGAATTATAGATCAGATGAATTCCGATCAAGGTCAATAAAAAGATGAAAACTTCCTTGAGCACACGGTCGTTGATCCGTTCGGCCAGACGCGGTCCGATCTGCCCACCGAGAATGACGCCGGGAATCGCCCAGATCAATACCGGCCAATGCGGGCGGCCACCGATGCCGATATGAAACGCGGCTCCGATCACACATGTACCGAAAATCGTCGCGATGCTGGTGGCCACGGCGACTGTCATGCGCAGCGCCATTTTGTTGCGCATCAAGGGGACCACCCATTCACCGATGCTCACACTGAGCATCCCACTGGCCACGGCCATGATCGTCACCGCCCAGCCATATCGCCCAGCGCGTTTCAATTCCACCCGGTCTACACCACTTTCGCCATAGCCTTGGTTGGCCGAGACAAAAATCAGTGCCGTCAGAAGCGTTAACGCCCCCAGAATCAGCTCCAAGTAGGCCGGGGCCACGATCCGCGTCAACCAGACCCCCATGGCGATACCCGGCACGGTCAATGCCAGCAAGAGAACCGCCAGTCGAGAGTCGATCCGCCTCTGCTGCCAAAAGGCGATTGTTCCAGATCCCATACCGGCCGCCTGAATCACCAGACTGGTCACCACCGCCGTGGTCGGACTCAGTTGCAGGATGATCAGCAAAAATGGCATCCACAAGATGCCGCCGCCGATACCCACCGTGGAAGCGACCATGGCAATCAGGATTCCCACCGGCAAAGCAAGCCAATTATCTCCGATCACTGTGTTCATCCAGTGTAAAGAAGCTAAAGTAAGCGATGACTTCGTCCAACAAGGCCAGCTCGGTACTCAATTTTTTTATGGTGCTTTCCAGTTGGAGGGTGCTCTGCTCGCTCAATGGTTTGTTCTTCAGATGGCCAAGCGCCTCCTCCATAAATCGATTGCCGCCGGCACACATGCGCTGGGCGAGCAAGATAATCTCCTGTAAATTACTCGCCATCTCGTTGATGACGGTGCCTAAGTCGGCCAGTTCATTGTTGGCATCGACCCGAATCGTCTGACTCAGATCTCCGGCTGAAATCTTTTCCGACAGCTGAATCATGTGCTGCAACGGTTCGGTAATATTCTTAATGAACATGGTCAGCACGATCACCATCACGAACATGATGATGCCGACCATCAGCACCGCCTTGCTGCGCAGACGATCAATGGGAGCGAAAATCGCTTCCTGGTATTGCTGGTCCTGGCCGTAGAGACGCATGTTTTCCCAAATTTCCGTCTTAAGCGCTCCTCTGTGGAAGTCGGCCAGAAACTCGACCCCCACCAGAACCGATGCAAATCCGATCAGCAGGAAGTAAATGATCATCGTGCGCTGCAAACTGTAGCGGGATTTAGCTTTCATTGATGGCACCCCATACGTTCGTTGCCATAGCACCTGCAGTGGGTCGCTGGCAAGTTGCGCGGCAAATGGCGTTTCCGGCGCCCCACCCCATAGAATGATCCCTATTCGCCGGTCATCGGAGAATAGAGCGTTGGCAGTCGGCATGGATCGCTGCCTGAACCATCTCCTCTGTCAGGGAGTTTCAGGTAGCTTGCCCAAAATTTCTTTGGCCAATTGAAGGTATTGGAGTCCGGCTCTGCTTTGCTGGTTATATTCGAGAACCGGCATGCTCATGATTTGGGCTTCCCTGATGCGCGCATCCATTTCGATGAGCGTATCGAAAATCATGCCGGGATAGAGGCGCTTGAGCTTGGAACAAATCATCTTCGAGGCGGTGCTCTCCTTATCGAACATGGTAATTAAAATGCGCGGTTCAATGGCCGGATTGGTCTTGGTTTTGATCAGCTGAATCAATTTCAGGATCTGATCGATGCCATGGGTGGAGAGATAGTCACACTGGCTGGGAATGATGACCAGCCGCGACGCCGTCAATGCATTGAGTGTAAAAAATTCAATGGAGGGCGGCGTATCGATCAGGATATAGTCAAAGCGCCCCCGGATGGGAAGCAGTCGATCTTTTAATATGAATTCGAAATTACGGGCGCCGAAATACTTCTTGTTTAGCAGCACCATGTTCTTATTAGACGGAAAGAGCCACAAGTTGTTGTACTTGGTTTGAATGATACGCGCGTCAAGGTCGTTGGCCCCGCCGTTGAGCACTTCGTAGAAAGAGAAGGTCTCTTTATACCCCAGGGAGATCGTCAAATTGGCTTGCACGTCAAAATCGAGCAGAAGCACCCGCTTGTTATGCATCGCCAGGCAGAGGCCCAGATTCAAACATGTAGAGGTTTTGGCCACCCCCCCTTTTTGATTGCTGATGGCCACGATGTTATCGGTATCGTTTCTCTTTTTGGCCGCGGCCAGATCCAGAAAATTGATCTCTTCCACCCGCACCGGACGATACGCCGAGAAAACGTGTTGGCATTTGGTGCAACGCGCGACAAAGCTGGGCTCCTGTACAAGTCGGTCATTGAGATCGTAGCGGGTCAGGCAACTGGGACAGACAACTATCATGGACGGGTCCCCCCTTGGAATTCGTTTATACCATGCCGGCTTCGATGGCACCAGGCAGCTGGTTTTCAGTGACAACCTTGCGAACGGTCCCCTTCTCGATGGCATTATGGGTCAGGTTCGGATAAACGCAGCACTGCGTATCTTGAGCGATGGTATTGCCGTTATAGTCCCTGATGCGGGCGAACCCATCCGCACCGTCGTCGCCAATGCCGGTCAGCAGCACCCCGATGGTGTTTTGCCTGAAGACTTGGGCCGCGGAGATAAAAAGCTTGTTCAAAGGTTGATCCACAGCATTGCTAACGCGAATACAGGGCTGGTCGCTTTCGTTACGCTCAATGGACAAGGATTGCGTATTGGAGCAGATGTAACACACCCCCTGCTCCAGAACCAAGCCGTCCCGGGCCGCTTCGACAAACCAAGGCACATGTTGGTTAAATTTCTTGACGAAAGCCGGCAGAATTTGCGGTGCAATCTCTTGAATTACCACCATGGCAGCCGGCAATGTGGGGGATAAGCGCGTCAAAAGGCGAATCACCGTATTGGGACCGCTCAAACTAGTGCCCAGGGTGATCAAATATTGCAATGGATTGAGACCATGGCGCAACGTGAGGTTCTCTTTGGGGTCGCCGGCCTGCATACGCACGCGCCGGATATTCTTGAAATTGACGCTGCTGGCGATTTTGACGCGGTCGATGATCTGACGCCGTGATTTATCCATGTCTTCGGAGATGCCCCCCGACGGTTTGGGGACAAAATCCACCACCCCCAGACGCAACGCTTCGAAGGTCACACCGCCATCGCTGAACAGAGAACTAAGCACCACCACCGGCACGGGGGATTCGATCATAAGGTGGCGAACGGCGGCCAATCCATCCATACGCGGCATATCGATATCCAGGGTCACCACATGGGGATTGAGCGCTTTAATTTTCTCCAAACCGTCCAATCCGTCCCTGGCTGTACCGACCACATTCAGGCGGCTGTCCGATTGCAGAATTTCAGAAATGGCTTTGCGCATAAACAAAGCATCATCGACAATTAGAACTTTGATCGGTTCATCCATGATTGACTCTCACGCATCTTTTGTCAGCAACGCTGACTATGATTGGAAGTGGCTATGGTTCTTTGATTGCCGTAAGACCGACATCATGTGCAATATCGCCTCAAGACATGCGCCATGTCTTTGGGATCGAACAACTCTGTAATCAAACCCGCATCCACCGCAGGGGTAATCGTCTTCGGTAAAATACATTTGTCCGGGTGGGGGGCCACGATGAAGCCTCCGGCCGTTTTTATTTTCCGCAAACCGTCCATCGTGCCCACCTCGCCGCCGGAAAGGAGGAACACCACTACTCTGTTCAAAAAAAGATCAGCGGCCTTGCCAAGCAGATGATCCAAGCTATCCTGATCCTCATCATCCCAATTATCTTTGGTCGAATCCCTTAAAACCCGCACCGAACCGACCATGCCGATCTCTAAAGAGCGTCCGCTTGCGCCGATATAGCAGCGACCTGGGCACAGCTTGGCGCCATCGCCCAAGGGCTGCACTTCAAATCGACAGCGGGCATTCAAGTAATCCGATAGTACCGGCGCAAATTGTGGTGGGATCGATTGCATGGAGAGCACACTGGTGAGGGAGGCGGCGGGCAGCGAGGAGATCATATGCACCATCTCCAAATAGCCTCCGACACCTGAAACGGCTATGACCAGGCGCTCGCACGGCAGTTTGGGGTTGACTTGCACAAAATCCGCCGCTGTCAGCTTTGGAAGCCGGAGGCGTTGAAAACGCTTGATATTGGCTGAAACAGCCATGTGCACGCGATCGACCATGCGTTGCTGTTGCTTGATGATGTTGCTGTTCTTCACCGGCTTGCTCATGAAGTCGACGGCGCCCAGGTTGAGGAAGGAGAGGATCGTAGCATAGGATGACGGACCCAGATTGCTCATGATGACCACCGGACAGGGGCTTTCAATCATGATGTGTTTCAAGGCCGTGCTGCCGTCCATAACCGGCATGTTGACGTCCATGGTAATCAAATCCGGCGACAACTGTTTCATCTTTTCCAGGGCATCTTCACCGTTTTTGGCGTTTCCCACCACCTCAATGCCCGGATCGGCCATCAGCATGCTGGTGAGGATCTTGGACATAATTGCGGAATCATCCACAATCAGAACGCGCAGCCGATGCGTGACGGTAACTGCGGGTACAACAGCCGGACGCTCCAGCCTGTTATGGGCTTGTTCATCGGCCCGGCGGGCCGCTTCCATGAGCAGGAACTGGTATGGCTCCTTGATGGTGGATTTGGAAACCACGGGGCCATCCAAGGTCTCAAACTGTCCACTGGGCCATCCCAGGATGGTAAAGAAGGCATTGACACCGAAAAGAGTTCCGCATTCGGCGTGGACGATGTCGCCGTCCTGAATGTAAAGAGTGCCCTGCTGCTGATCCTGGCGCACACGTACGCATATGCTCGCTCCGGCCAGGCAACACATTTGGATGATATCGGTCAACTGGATGTTGCGCAGGGTACCTGCGAATCCGCCCCCGCCTTGTTCCTGGGCCTGGTTTTTAGAAGGTTCCATCATACGCGTACAATCCCGACGATAGTGCAGCTATGCTTCAACGGCCCTTACCCTTTTTATGTGTTGGTCGACAGCCAGATGAACCAGATCGGAGACATCCAGAATCAGCGAAATGGCGCCATCGCCCAAAATGGTTGCGCCTGAAAAGCCACTTTTCTCCTGGAGGTAATCCTCCAGAGGTTTGATCACCACTTCTTCCCGCCCCTTGAGCTGATCGACGACAAGCCCTGCTTGGCGGTTACCCGTATTAACCACCACCACGAAAATCTCGTTGGCATCGGATACGGCCCCTTCCATCTTGAACACCTGGGCCACACGGATCAACGGCAGCGTGGTCTCGCGCAGATAATACACCTCCATCCCCTCGATGAAGGAGATCTCGTTGCGGTGAATGCGAATGGTTTCATCCACCGCCGACAGTGGAATCGTGAAGATTGAACCGGCAACGCGCACCATCAGTGCTGGGATAATGGCCAGGGTCAGCGGTATCTTGATTCGGAAAAGAGTGCCCGCGCCGGGTGTGCTTTGGGTTTCGATGGTACCGTTGAGCCTTTCGATGTTGTCTTTGACCACGTCCATACCCACACCGCGGCCCGATGTCGTCGTCACTTCATCGGCAGTGGAGAATCCGGGGCGCATGATCAGCGCTACGAGCTCCTCCGCGCTCATCCGGTCGGCTTCCTCCCGCTGGATAAAACCCTTGGACAGCGCCTTGGCTCTAATGTGATCAGGATCGATACCGCGGCCGTCATCACTCACTTCGATGACCACATAATTGCCTTCGGGATAGGCCTCCAACTTCACAGTCCCAATTTCTGACTTGCCTCTACGCTGGCGTTCCTGGGCCGGTTCGATACCGTGATCTACAGCATTGCGGATGATATGAACAAGGGGATCGGACATTTGCTCGATGACCATACGGTCCAATTCGGTCTCTTCACCATGGATTTCCAATTCCACTTGTTTGGCGGTGTTGCGTACCAGATCGTGTACGACGCGCGGATAGCGGCTGAAAAGTTGCGCGATGGGAAGCATCCGCACTTTCATGACGTTTTCCTGCAACTCCGAAGTAATGCGGCCCAACGACACCGTTGTTTCGTTGATCCTGCTGGCCAACCCCTTGATCATCTGCATCTCCGGGGTCTCCATTTTTAGGCTCTGCTTCATCAGCAGCATCAGCTCCCGTATTTCGCTATGCAGCTGGCTGAACCCTGCACGGGTTACGACCAGCTCGCCGACCTGGTTCATCAGGGTATCGATTTTGGACGCATCCACCCGAATACTTTGCTTCTGAAGGCGCTCGCGGAACTTGTCTGTTTGCCGTCTTCCGAGCTGATAACGGCCGCGGCCCTCATCCTCGTCGATAGGAGAGATCGGTTCCTGTTCCGCTTTTTCGATCATCTGGGCCAGGGGTTTTGGTTGCAGGACCCTCCTGGGCTCTTTGGAGGCTTCTCCTTCCGAGAAGAGGAAGGCTTCGATGTCGCCGGCGCTATCGACCGGCGGCACCGGCGCAGAACCGGCGGCACGATTGGCACCGGCCTCCAAAGGCGCGGCGAAGATCTCCTCATCGGAGAGCAGCTCGCGGACTACATCCAAATGGGCAAGCGAGGAAAACCCTGCTTCTATGGTGCCGTTCATCTTGGCATCAAAAGCGCTCTCCAGTCGCGCGAGCAGGTTTTGCTCATCCACGCTCTCCGGCTGGAAGGTGGGAATTGCCGGCTCCTCGGGGGCGATATCGCCGGCCGGTAGATCCGGCGGCAACTCAGTCAAAACAGGCATCGGCGGCATCGAAGAGAGTGTATCTTCCACCGGCACCGCTATTGGAGCCGGTATCGGTGGCATGACCGCTTCTTCGATCGTCGGCGCCTTTTCCTCAATGAGCGCGCCCACGACCGGTGAAGCGAAAAAGTGACGGACCCGATCCATATTGGACCGCATCACAAGGTCGGTCCATTGCTCCCAATCGACCCGTTCACCGTCCGATAGCCGGTGCATCACGGCATCAATATCGTTGTCCCACCGATCGTAGGTCGCTTTCAGGTCGTCATATTCCATGTAATTGGCCGACGACCGCAACCGGACCAGCTGTTCTTTGCACGCCGCGAGGACGGGGCTCACATCCTGACCCGCAGCCAATTTCTCCGCCTGGGACGCCAGTGTTTTCAGCCCGGCATTGAGCTGCTCCATGAAAATGGCGAACAGCTCTTTATCATAGACTTCTTCGTAGACCGCCACGGATGCAGCCGGTGGCATCGGCTCCATCCAGGCCGCCGGAGGTTCGGGCAGTTCGGTTACGACTGGAATCGTCACGGTCTCCGCGGGCGCGGCAAAGCCGTCAATGCGTGCGACCAGATCATCGATGGGTGTAAATTCGGACCGCTGCATCACTGCATCATCCACCAGTTCCGTAATGCGATCCTTGGCCGCCATCAATAGATCGATGATGCCTCTATTCACTGTATGCTGACGACGTCGAAGCAGATCCAGGAGATTTTCCAATTTGTGGGACAGTTGCGCGATGCGCTCCATCCCAAGATATTCCGAGGAGCCCTTGATCGTGTGAATTGATCGGAACAGCTCATTCAGTACGCCGACATTATCGGGCAATTGCTCGAGTCGAAGCAGGTTTTGCTCGACCTCATCAAGATGTTCGTTGGTCTCGGCGACAAAGTCGCCCATGAGCCCCTGGTCGGACGGCTCCACCGGCGCGGCTTCAGTTGCGATCTGCGTTTCCACTACCGGCTCTTGCGCGCTTACTTCGGGAACCACCGCCTCGTGTGTCTCCACATACAGAACAAGCTGCTGGATAGACGCCACCTTGGGGAAGAATCCCTTGACCCGCTCCAGATGGGCCGCTGTGACATCGCGGGCAAAGGCCGACCAATCCACCGATGCACCTTCCGCTACTTGCCTCTTGGCCTGGACCATTGCTTGCACCCACTGGGCATATACCTGTTTTAGCTTGTCATAGCCCATATAGTTGGCCGAAGACTTCAATGTGCCCAACCGATCTTCATAATACGCCAATACGGTATCGGGCGCTTCTCCCGATTTCAATTTTTCCGTCTCTGCGCATAGCGCCTGTAAACCATCTTTCAGTTGATCGACAAAAATACCGAACAGCTCTTCGTCGTATTCGTCTTCGATCGCATCGCCAGTGTCTTGGGGCGACGTGCCGGCCACCGCCTCTTCAGCCGATACGGGCGCCGCCTGCCCGGTAAAGCGTTCGATGCGCCGCACCAAATCGTCGATGGACGCCTGCTCGGCCTGATGCTGAGACAGATCATCCACCAATTGGGCGATACGATCATGAGTGTCGATGAGCAGATCTACCACTGCGCTATCCAGTTTGCGCTCTCCCCTGCGCAGCAGATCCAGCAAATTCTCCAGCTTGTGAGACAGCTCGGCAATGCGCTCAAGGCCCAAATACTCCGATGACCCCTTGATCGTGTGGATCGATCGGAAAATCTCGTTGAGCACCGCTGTGTTTTCGGGCTGCTGCTCCAAACGCAATAAATTGCGCTCTGTATCTTCGAGATGCTCTCCCGTCTCGACGATGAAATCCTGAAGCAGGGAGCTGTCCGCTTTCTCCGGTGCATCTACTGGAATCTCTTCGCTGTCCGAAAACAGTTCGAGTTCCGGTTGGGTTTGCGTTGCACTGCCGGGCTTCGAGACCGGATGCTCGGTCTCCCATTCAATGCCGATATCGTCGAATCTGAGCTCTTGCCGTTCTTCGGCGATTTTAACGACCGGAGTGACGATGGCTGCCGGCTTGGGCGTCTCCACTTGCAAGACAAGCTGTTGGATGGCCGCCACCTTGGGGAAGAATGCTTTAACCCGCTCCAGATTGGCCGCCGAGACATCTCGGGCAAAGGCCAACCAATCCACCGAAGCGCCTTCCGCCACCTGCCGCTTGGCCTGGTCCACCGCTTGCGACCACTGCCTATATACCTGTTTGAGCTTGTCATAGCCCATATAATTGGCCGAAGACTTCAATGTACCCAATCGATCTTCATAGTGGACGATCACTTTATCGACCGATAGCCCCGATTTCAATTTTTCGGTCTCCGCGCAAAGCGCCTCCAAGCCGTCTTTCAGCTGATCGACAAAAATCCCGAACAGCTCTTGATCATATTCGTCTTCAATCGCATCTGTGTCGTCTTGCGAAGATGTATCGGTCACCGCTTCTTCGGCTGATACCGCAGTCGCCTGCCCGCTAAAGCGCTCGATGCGCTGCACCAAATCGTCTATGGGCGCCTTCTCGGCCTGATATTGCGATAGATCATCCACCAATTGGGCGATACGGTCATGGGTACCGATGAGCAGATCCACCACCACCCTGTCCAACTTGCGCTCTCCCCTGCGCAACATGTCCAGCAAGCTCTCCAGTTTGTGAGACAGCTCGGCAATGCGCTCCAGACCCAAATATTCCGACGACCCCTTGATCGTGTGGATCGATCGAAAAATCTCGTTGAGCACCGCTGTGTCTTCGGGCTGCTGCTCCAAACGCAATAAATTGCGCTCCGTACCTTCAAGATGCTCTCCCGTCTCGACGATGAAATCTTGAAGCAAGGAGGTATCAGTCATGCGTTTCTCCTTTTCATTGCCCCACGCTTATGCCATCTCATCTTGAGCCATCCCGCAACGGCCGAAATACTTCCCACAGCTCAAAATCCAGTGAAAACGAAAGTGATCCACGTTTGCGGCTATTTTTCAAAGCTCGGCCCATTAGAGTCTATTGATCAGATCTACAATCGCCTTTGCGTTATGTTTGTTAACGTATCCTTTAGCGCCCACTCGCTTGGCGTCCTCGCTATATTTATCCTCATCCAAATTGGATAGGAAAATGATGCGGGCACCAGGATCGGTGTTCAATATTTCCTTGGCGGCCTCGAATCCATCCATGTCGCGCATGGTGATGTCCATGGTCACGATATCGGGTTTCAGGCTCTTGTACATGTCCACGGCTTCTTTACCGCTTTTAGCCTCTCCGGCAATACTATGGTGCTCGTCCAAAAGGGTTTGCTTGATCATTTTGCGCATAATAGAAGAGTCGTCGACGATTAGTATCTTTTTACCCATTGAGTTACACCCTGTTAAATACTATTTACTCTGCAAACGTTTTTGCGCTCCCAACCTCTTGAACTCATCCACCACTACAATACGGTTAAAGTCGAGAATGGCCATCGGTTGTTCCTCAAGCATACAAACTCCGCTTAAATAATCACTTTTCAAGGCGCTCGCGACCTTTTCCGTCGGTGGCTGGATGGTACCGGCGGGTAACTTTATCACGTGGGTCACATGATCGACGATAAAGCCAGTGACTCTGCCTCCCGCGTTGAGGATCAGCGTCCAGCCTTCTTCCTCGATCGCTGGCCCTGTTTCCTTCAAGTAGAGTCGTTTGCGCAAGTCGATGATGGGGATGATGCGCCCACGCAAATTGATAATGCCTGCGATAAAATCGGGTGAATCGGGAATTTTTGTAATGGGAATCTGCTTGAGGATCTCCTGCACCATGAGGATATCCACACCGAAAAGCTCACCAGCTAGCCGAAAGCCCACCATTTGAATGGTGTCGCCCGTCTCAGTGAGATTCTCTTCAACAATGCCAAGGGGTTCATCCATCGATGCCTCTCCTTAGTTGCTGTGAGCCTTTATAAACGCGTTGATCGCGCCGGCCATCTGCTTGTCGCTGACCAGGTAATCCACGCTGTGTTTCTCGGCCGCCTTCATAGGCGTCTCTTTGAAAAGGCAACTGCGGGGGTCCTGCACAAACAGGGTCCCGCCCATCTGCTTTATCTTCCCCAGGCCAGCCACCCCATCGTCTCCTGTTCCCGTGAGAATAACGCCGGCCGCGCGATCCTTCATCACTTGAGACACAGATTCCATGAGCATATCGATGGCTCCCATGGGCGTCGGGAAGGGAGATGAATTCACCCTCAAAATGGTCTGTTCTCCATCTTGGACGAGCGATACATGTTCCGACGCGGCAGCCAGATAGCACCGCGCGCCCTTTAAGACCAAACCATCCGTGGCGCGCTGAACCGATAGGCGGCTGCATTGATCCAAATAGCGGGCAAAACCGTCGATGTGATGAGGGGCTTGGTGCATCACGGCGATATACGCCGCGGGTAAATCCTCTTTGAGCCGCGGAACGACATTCAGCAAGGCGCCATAACCACCTTCGGCCACTCCCATGGCCACAAAGCATGTGCAGGCAATCGAATTGTTCCGGCCGGATTCTTTGTCTGTAGACGGCCGGCGCAAATAGCGGATCGACTCGATTTGGACCCCTGCGGCCAACTCGATTTTTCTCAGAATCTCCTCTTTCTGGGCACTGAGGTCAGCCCCCTTGACCTGGGATGGCTTAGGTAGAAAATCGATGGCGCCGTATTTAAGGGCATCAAATGTTTCTAGAGATCCCTCCTTGGTCAAAGCGCTGATCATAACAGTGGGAATCGGACGGCTGATCATAATGTGCTTTAAGGTGGTAAGGCCGTCCATAACTGGCATATTGATATCCAAGGTGATCACGTCAGGATGTTCGGAAACTAAGAAATCCAATGCTTTTTTTCCATTTTCGGCTTCGCCGACCACCTTCTTACGCCCGTCCGACTCAATTATCTCGCGCAGAACCTTACGGATAAGTTTCGAGTCGTCCACAACCAGTATCTTTAATATTTCCTCTTCTTTCGCTTCGGGTGTCTGACCGACATCATGATGCGCCAAATCCGCCTGAACAATTTTGCCCTGCTGCTTGTTGGTCAACGAAACAATCAACGTTTCGTGGCAGATGGTGCATAAGAACTTGAAAACGTCGTCGTTTATTTGACCTTCGTCGATATCGTGCCGAGTGCCGCACTCTTCACAAAACAGAATCATCTTGCGTGTCCCCGCCTAACCATGAAACTCATGAGTTAGAGCGATTGGTAAAAAAATACAGTAGAAAACAGCCAATGCCTTGTTTGATCCCATATCGGCAAAATGGGAAATTACCTTTAATTTTGGCGCGGTCCGGCCACTTGGCGACAACCCCGCGTTCACCCATATTCCCTCTGCGATGGCATCCCCGTAAGCCTGATTGTTGGCGGAAAGCGAGGAGCAGTGAAGAGGATGTCGAGGGGAGCAGTGGGTTCCCAATTCCCACAAACCGGTCGATCCGGTTTCTGGGAACCCGGTGAATACGAAGCGGTTTCTCATGTTGTTGCTATCGGGACACATCAATTCATTGAATGTTTCATGCATACAGTGCCGGAGCAGATCACATCTTGTCTTTTTTACCCCGACAGACGGAGCACACATCGAATAATTTTCAAAAAAACTAATGATATATAAGCGCAAGGCAGGTGCAAAAGTCAAGATAAAAATCAAATGCTTGGCGGAGAAGATGGGGGGTTTGGGCATCTAAATGGACGACACCGAAGAAAGGGAATAGGCGGACGTGCCTCGGTGGCAGCGACCGGCAGTGACGCTAATCCTTATAAGCGGGAATGGAGCTATGCGTCGATCTCCTCATCCAACTTCCGCAAACCTTCCATCAGCAATTCCATAAACATCCCCAACTCGGGCATGCTCATCTCCTTTTCCGTCAACCCGGGCGCGAATTGAAAACGTCCTTTTTTTTCACCAAGAACTGAAAAGAAGGCTGATTTTCCGTTCTTGCGACCATACCTGGCCTGAACGATGGCACCGTTGCGGAACATGAGGCTTGCGGGGCCTTTGGAGAGATTGAGCTTTAATACCCCTGTTTTTTGGTTATAATTCAACGTCTGGAATAATTCCACAGGGGGCATCTGGGACAGCGTTCCGGTCATCCCGGAGGAAAACTCTTTAGAGATCATAACATTGGATTTTGCCAGACGCCGGGAGAGCAGACGGGCGAAGTACATTTGAAGGGATGGAAAGCGATTGAGCACTTTGAGAAAATCCTGCCCCCGGATGTAAAGGACAGTGGTCTGCTCGATTACCTTGATCGTAGCTCCCACCGGGTCGCCACTGATCAGGCTCATCTCGCCGAAGACCTCGCCATTGCGTAATTTCGTGATGCTAATGCCGTCGTCATCCACGACGTTTACCAGGCCCGATAGAATGATATAAAGGTTTTTACCCGGCTCTCCCTTGCTAAGGATTAAATCGTTGGAGGCAAATTTTTTTAGTCTTAAAAGGGAAACGAAATCTTTCAGGCTCCCTTCGTCAAGTGTTTTGAAAATGGAAAAGTTACTCAGCAGGCTGGCAATCGCGTTGACATCCGTGCTGTGCTGTTTGATATCTTCCAGCAGGGCGATCGTCGCCCCCTTTCGATGCTCCAGCCGTATCTCACTATGGCACTCGCCGCATGAAATAGTGGTTTCAGGAATACGGTCCACCCTTTCATGCTCGACCAAAATTTTGGTCAATTGCGCGATCAGAGTCCGGCACTCGTTCCTTTTATGGGGCAAATCGATAATGGCGGTAGAAATAAATTTACTGCCTCGATTGTGCTCCAGCAGGAGGGCATTGCCGGAGATTTTAAACTCATCGCCCTTTTTGAAGTAAGGGCATCCAAAAACCTCCACCACTTTGAAAACGGCTTCCGTAAAACTCATTTGGCCTTCCGATGCTTATGGATCTTAACAGAGTGAATCGCCACCGCATTTGCATCCTGGCTTAAAATAATTTGAAATACATATCAATTTCTATCGACCGATGCAACGATACACTCAAGTGATAGGTGGTAAGCTTCACGGAAGGGCAAAGGCGAAATCCAGCCGACGGCCGGTATTGAATTCTCTTTGCGCGTAGATTGGCTATTGATTAATGAAAGGAAAAACCCGTGGGAACGACCACCAGCAATTAAAAAGCGCACCCATACTTCACACCCATCCATACTTTATAACCGACTGAAGGTCGTACCCACGGGCAAAACTTGCGTTATTCGATTTCGTGCATCTTCAATTTCAATCCAAGCAAACACCTATGCCAAAAAGCTGGATATCGCTTGCTTTGACTCAAACCATGTTCCTGGAATATGCAGAGCATTTTTCGCGCCAAAAGAGAAATGCGCTTCAATTTATTAATTTCTTTTTATTTCATAATGTTAAATAAAGATTAAGGTGCAGTTCGAAAAGAACACAAGCGCACAAGTCAGCACCCAATAAGCCATTTTGGCGCACTCCCATACCTGAATATAAGTATTCTTATTTTAATTAAGTAAGTTATGAGCAAGTGCCACTTTGACGCGGTCATGTGTCATTTTGACGCGGTCGGGTCCACTTCGAGGGTTTTCAATTTGCGCTGCAAGGTTCGCAATCCGATACCGAGCAATCGGGCTGCGTGGGTGCGATTACCTCCGGTCATCCGCAATGCTTGGGCGATATACCGACGTTGCATCTCGTCCAGAGGCTCGAAATACTCTCCCTGGTGTATATGGGTTTTAGGAAGGGAGAGCAGATTTTGGGCCGATGACAACCGGAGGGTGTCGGTGGTCTCTATCAATACCGCCGATGCGATAATATTTTCCAACTCACGCACATTTCCCGGGAAAGAATAGTGTTGAAGCGCCTGGGACAACTCCGCCGATATGTGCTGAATGCGTTTGTTATTCTTGGCGGCATGCAGCCGAAGAAAATGATCGGCCAAAACCGGAATGTCCTTGGGGCGCCGATGCAGTGCGGGGATGTGAAT